>CANQAL010000001.1 GCA_947589255.1 Candidatus Gastranaerophilales bacterium
AAATTTGCGAGGAGCATAATATTAAATTTATAGGCCCTTCACCTGAATCTATGAAATTAATGGGCGATAAAGCAACGGCAAGAAAGACAATGTCCTCTAAAAATGTTCCTATAACACCCGGAACAGGTATTATTACAGATATTGAAGAAGCTAAAAAAGAGGCTGAAAAATTCGGTTATCCTGTTATTGTTAAAGCAACGGCAGGCGGCGGCGGTAAAGGCATGAGAGTTGCCAATAATCCTGAAGAACTTGAACAAAATATTACTCTTTGCAGACAAGAGGCTGAAAAATTCTTCGGCAACCCTGATGTTTATATGGAAAAATATTTGGTTAACCCCCGTCATATTGAAGTTCAAATTATTGCAGACAGATTTGGCAATGTTGTTCATTTAGGCGAAAGAGATTGCTCTATTCAAAGAAGACACCAAAAACTTGTTGAAGAAGCACCATCTCCCGCTGTTAGCGATGATGTGCGCAAAAAACTCGGCGAGGCTGCCGTGCGTGCCGCTAAAGCCGCTAACTATGAGGGGGTCGGCACTATTGAATTTCTGCTCGACAAGGATAAAAACTTCTATTTTATGGAAATGAATACCCGTCTGCAGGTTGAACACGGTATCTCTGAAATGATTTCCAATATTGATATAGTCAGAGAACAAATTAATATTGCGGCAGGAAATCCTCTCTCATTTAAACAAGAAGATATTAAATTGTACGGGCATGCTATAGAATGCCGTATTAATGCGGAGGACCCTGAAAGAAACTTCCTTCCGGCCCCCGGGGAAATAAACGGTTATATCCCGCCGGGCGGTTTTGGCGTCAGAGTTGATTCTCACGTATATTCAGGGTATAAAATTCCGCCGTATTATGATTCTTTAATCAGCAAAGTTATGTGCTGGGCACCTACAAGAGAAGAAGCCAGAAGAAGAATGTACCGTGCCTTAAAAGAATATGTTATTACGGGAGTTAAAACAACACTTCCCTTCTATCAGGATTTAATTGAAGATGAAGTATTTATAAGCGGTAATTTCGATACTGGCTTTATGAATACCTACAAACAGAATAAATAACATGGAAGAACCGATTACAAAACCTAAAAAAGAAATGCTCAATTACATAAATGTATTTAGAGGACTTGCAATACTGCTTATCGTGGCAGGTCACACTATGCAGATTGGTGCTAAGGGAAGTTTAGTAAACAGTATTTCTTTTGAAGTTTTTGCAGGCGGTACTGCCCTGTTTATATTTATTTCGGGATTTTTGTTTCAGCACCTTTCATATAAATTTGAGTATAAAAATTACATGTCAAAAAAGTGGAAAAATGTAATTATTCCCTATATGATAACGGCAATACCGGGGATTATACTGTGCTTTACCCTGCCTTTATTATACGGCAACCCGTTTGCGGGCTTAAATCCCTTGGCACAAATCGGAATATTTTTGACTGTCGGCAGAGTGCATAATGTACCTGTTTGGTTTATTCCGATGATTGTTATTTTCTTTATTTTGAGTTGGGTGCTTTTGTATTTGGAAAGAAAAAATATTTTGTATAAGCTTCTACCCGTTTTATTTTTAATAACGATTTTTATCCCCAGGCTTGATATAGAACCCGAGTATGTCGCTAATCTAGACTATCTTCATAAATATTTTGAATATATTAAATATGTTTTAAGCGGATTTGTTCATTTTTCATCCATGTATGTTTTTGGGATGTTTTTATCAAAATACAAAGAAAAAATAGACTTCTTTTTTGATAAAAGACTTTTATTTATATGTTTAATGCTGATTACGGCTGTTTTTGATGTTTATATTAATTCAAAATACGGCATTGTAAACGGAACGGTTTCTAAAATATTTTTAACAGTATTGGTTTTAGGGTATTTAAAACATTATGATGATTTAATCAAAGCTCATGAAAAAATAAATAATCTGCTTGATATATTTGCAAAATACAGTTTTGGACTGTTTTTTGTCCATTGGTATTTTGTTTTTGCCTTTAACAGATTATTTAATATGCCTAAAGTCTTACCCGCAGGCAATCTCTTAGAATGCATAAAAGCCTTATCCATAGCATCTTTCAGGTATTTATTTGTTCTGATTTGCAGTTTCTTTATATTGTTTATATTAAAAACACTGCTTCAAAAGCTGAATGTAAAAAATACCAGAATGTTTACGGGAGTATAGATATAATTAATATGTGGAATGTTTTTAAAAATATTTTTCTTAACTATAATTTAAATTTAATCTTTTTCTTACTTTCGTGCATATATTGGTTTATCGTAAAAAATTATTGGAACAATATTTTTGTAAATAACAATTTTTCAATTAGTGAAGGTAATAATGTTTTCATTTTTATTGCTTTACTTATAATTATTCTGGCAGGACAAGGTTTTTGTTTTATTTTTAAAAAATGGAAAAATAATGATTCATTATTTAAAATTCAGAGAAATAGTTTCATAATATTATTAGTTTTAAATTTAATTTTATATTTTTTGACCGAACACGGACTTTTTAACGGAGACGAACTAAGTACGTACAATGAAGCAGCTCAAATCCGAATTCTCCCATATTATCTGCATACATTTTCAATTATATATTTTATAATCGCATACATTATACTGCCTTTTAAGTCAGGAGTTGTCCTTTTTCAAATTCTTATTTATTCATTAATCACTTCGTATATTTTTTCCAAATTGTATATAACCGTCAATTACAAATTTAAGTGGATATTGTTTATTCCTTTTATTTTACCTTCAATTTTAAGATTTAATATACAACCTTTGAGAAATAACATTTATTATGTATTTTTTATCTTATTGTTTGCGTTAATTTATTTTAAATATAAGGAACAAAAAGAAGTTTCATATAAAGATATTTTTATTTATTCAGTTTTATCGGTTATGATAACTTTATGGCGGGGAGAAAATATTATATTATTATTTTTGCTTCCAATTGCGATTAAATTTATATTTAATAAAAATATTTCTTTAAAAAAATTATTGTTATATTGTTTTATCTTTTTATCAGCATCTTGTTATTTAAATTATAAATTTGATCTTCCCGATTATAAGATTTTAGCGATAATCCGCCCATTAACAGCTATCTTAAAAACTGATTTTAAAACAAATAATAAGGACTCTGATTTGAAAATTATTTCAAATGTTATTAACATTAAAGATTATATAAATGAAAATATAGCCCGTGCTATTTATATAAATTCATATTCCGAAAATTATTCAATTAAAAATTTAAATAAATTATATCCCATATATATAAAATTAGTAATGTATAATCCTAAGACATTTTTAAAAGACAGATTAACAATATACAACGGATCTTTAAACTGTGCCTTTCTAAGAGATTATATACAAACTCAAAGTAATATATCTACAATAAAAGGTAAAACATTGAACATATTAGAAGGAAGGGATTCAAATTATAATTTAACTATTTTTACAAAAATAATGTATAATTTGAGTTTTATTTTAATAGTTTTGATAACTTCATTAATAATAAGTATAAAAAAGAAGGATAAAGCACTTTTTATTATGGTGTTTATATCATTACTTTTAGGCTTTTTAATATATATAACAAGTGCGGAAGCATTCTTTCATTATTACCTGCAAATGTATTTATTAGGATGTATATTGTTTACTTATTTTGTTATGTATTTAATTAATCAATTCTTAGTAAAACAGGTTAAATAAGTTCATTAAATATATTTTTAATCCGCTCAATACATCCATCGGGGCTTATATACCATTCACGGTATGTTATTCTCTCAACAATAGCGCCGGTTCTCTCCATTAAAGTCTGCTTTTTAATTTGTGTCTTATTGGATTTAATGTTGTCCTCAACCCCGTCGCATTCAATAATGACAGTTTTGCCTGAAGGACTTATAACGGTTAAATCTGCGCTTAAGCCTGCCAGAGTTTTACCCGCCGTTACCGTAAATCCTTCTTCCTTTAGAGCCTGCGCAAGTTCTTTTTCAAACGAGTTTTTATAAATATTTTCATCAATATTTAATTCATCTTTCAATGAATTTCTTGCAATATAAGCTTGAACAAATTCTATATAATCTTTTAAAAGTCCCGTCGGTAATGATTTTGGGTCTTTGGACAAGAATATAATCTGTTTTTTTCTTGCTCTTGTAATTGCAACGTTAAACAGGTTAGGTATTTGAAGGAAGGTCAAACTTTGATTGTGGCTGTTATTGGCTATCGCCCAAGAGAGCATTATTATATCTCTTTCATCCCCTTGGAAAGTATGAGCGGTACCTGTTTCCAGTTTATGTTTTCTTATCGTAGATTCTGAAAATACTTGTGATATTGCCTTTTTAATTAATTCAACCTGCCCTCTGAACGGGGATATAATGCCTATAGTTACAGGCTGATGGTCTTCATCGGTATTTCTTTCATCCTCCTGAATAATTTCCTGCAATCTTTGCATTATAGCTTCGACTTCAGGGGCATTACGGGTAATATCAAAATCTACTTTGCCGTCAGGCACCTGAATAAGCTCTAATACTTTATTATCATTGCATTGTGACATTATTCTTATTCTGTCGCCGTAAAATTCTTTGTTGCTGAAATCTATTATCGGCAGATAGCTTCTAAAGTGTTCATCCAAAAGAACGGGCCTTGTTGAATAATAATTTGCCAAATCAAACATTGAATTAGTCCTGAATCTCCACATTAATTGGTATTTATCGGGAATATCATACTGGCTCATAAATGATTGTTCTTTAGATTTTTCCAAAAATGACAAGTGCGGAAGCTGTTTATCGTCACCGACTATTACTGCTTTTTTACACCTGAACAGTATCGGGATACAGCTTGCAATATCGCATTGAGAAGCTTCATCAATAATGGCAACATCGAACATAGCGGGTTTTAAAGGAAGCGAGTTTGATATTGCATATGTTGTAACGCACCAGCAGGGGAATGCCTCTAAAAGCGGTTTAAAATCTTCATCTTCAAGTATTCTGCTTTGAAGATTTTTCTTTCTTGATATTAAAGCCCTTGTATGGACAATTAATCTTTGTCTTTTTACCTGATCTCTAAGCAATCCTTTTAGTGATTCTCTTCTTTTGCCTTTTAGGATGTCTATGGCAAGAGTTTTTTGTTTTTTCTTAAGCTGTTTTATTTCGTCAAGAATTGTGTGAAGATTGCCGATTTTAAAGATTTTTGTTTCAATCATTCTTGCCTGAGCCGATAATCTTGCTATTATAAGCTCAAGTTTTAACCTTTCCAAATTTTCAATATCGGGCTTAAAGTTTTTATTTTGAATGATTTTTTTTAATTGATGATTTGCATAATTTGTTGTTAAATTAGCAAAAAATCCCTGTTTTTCGATATTTTTTTCAAGATTTTTAACGGCATTTTCTATTTCATCAACTTCTGAAACGGTTAATTTGCCTGTTAAGAATTCAGGTTTGCCGATTTGTTTTTCTTTTTCATCCCGTTCTTTAATAATATCGTGCCAATTCTGTTCAAGTTTAATTATTTCTTCACACTGATTTTCTTTTTCTCTGATTGACATAACAAGCTTTTGCATATCAGAGGTATCAACTAAAATAGAGTTTTCAAAACCCGTATCGAGGTCAACTTTATTTGAAATTAAATCTTGAAGTTCAAATGATAATTGCTTTTGGTAGTTTGGTCTGCCTGCTCTGAGCGCTAAATATGGCGCACCAAAATCATTTAATCTGTTAGCCACAACGTCTGTTGCTTTATCCATTCTTGAAGCAACAAGAACGGTCTTGCCGTTTGAAACCAAGTGGCAGATTAAGTTTACTATGGTCTGTGATTTACCTGTGCCGGGCGGTCCATATACGGACAAAATAGTATTATCTTCAAGATTTTTAATAACATCTTCTTGTGAATCACTTAATGAAAGCGGAGTTACGGCAACAAAATCTTTAAGATTATTCTCTTTAATGATTTTGGAAGCCATTTTGCCTTTACCTTGAAGGTATTCTTCATTTACTATGTTTAAAGCCGTTTCTCTTATAACTCCCGGGGCTTTATCTGATATTTGCGACAATTCATATAAAACACCCGCCGTTACCAAAGGTCTTTTGGTAAGTATTATTGCGCTTTTATTTGCCAGAACGACTTTATCGGCTTTTAATTTCGGCTTGGATTTCTCTGAATCGTTCTCTTCTATAATTTCCTGTAAATTTTCGTAATTTATTTGTTTTTCGCCGTAAAATTCATTGGCGGAATTTTCATCAATATTATTTTCTAAATCTTCTTCTTCCGTTAATTCAAACTCTAAATCCGGGATTAAAGATTTTAAGGTGGTAAGGAAGATGCTTAAATCTTCTTCTTTTAACGGAAGTTTTGGTACAACATCCAGAAGTCCATCCAGCATATTATCAATTTCATCTTCTTCGCCCGATAAATTCATTAAGCTTGTCAAAGCTGCAGTATTAAGCGATAAACCTTCATCTTGAATGGAGCATTCTATATTCATTCCTACTCTTTCAAGCTTACAGCTTGAATATAAAAGAGGAGTTAAAAATTCATTTTTTCTTTTTGTTTTTGCATTTTTTCCGACTAAAAACAGGTAACCATATATAAGATATTTATCCTTCTGGTTGTTTTCACTCATCAACATTAATTCTGTTAAGTATGAGTCAGAACCGTCCAGCTTTAATGCCTCGGGATAGTTTGTAAATACTTTTTCATCCGTCAATAATGAAGGATTTTCTTCTTTTGTTTTAGTTTGGCTTTCAAGAAAAATCCATTTATTATCTTTATCTTGTTTTAAATTTCTAAAAGTTGAACTTTGAACTTCTTCTCTGACACAATCGTGAAGATATAAGCTTAATCTCTTTATAAAGCTGTTATTTAGTGCCGAATTGATTATTTTTGCTGCTTCTTGTAACATAATTTCCCCTATAATATCATTATTTTAGGAAATTTTTCGCGTTTTTTCAATAATTCATTTATATGAAAAATGATTTTACAAGCCCTTTAAAAAACATTAAATCAAAAGAGAAAAAAATTCTTTTATATATTAATAACAAATTTACTTTATTTAATTTTTCAAGAAAAAAAGACCTGTTTGAAAAAATAAATTTAAACATCTGGCTTCTTATTTTTCTGTTATTTCTGAAATACTTATTTTGTGTGTGGGTTTTAAAGTATTTTTTATTACCCATAACAGGGTTTGCCATAGAATAATTAGAATTGTGCCTTCTATAGGCAAATAAAACCTTTTTTACTACCGCACTTGAACCTATTAAGTGACAGAAGGAAAAAATAAATTTATCCGCAGTGATTTTAAGATTTCTTGTTTTATTCAGTAAAAGAAGCATTTCGCAGACAGATTTACGCATCATGGCCGATGTCGTAGGCCCCCAGTGCCAAGTAGCAAAACTGTATTTATCATTATCAAGCACATGCACTTCGCACCCTTCAGTGTTTATTCCTTGTGCCATTTGGTAATTATTAAATTCTTCATAGGTTTTATTATTTATATTAAATTTATCAGCCTTTTTTTCGGGGCTGTCTATGGAATTTAATGTATGAATTGTATTATTTTCATCAATTTCCGCCTGATAACAGGTTGTTAGAGCAACGGGAGTTTTAAGATGTGCTTCTATGTGCATTGCGCAATATTCGGGAAATAATAAATCATCTCCGTCTATTGCAGAAATAAATTCGCCTTTTGCTATTTCAATTCCTTTAAGTATGGACGACAATTGACCGATATTTTCCTCATTTTTTATCAGTTTAATATCAAGATTTGCATTATCTTTTATAAATGCTTCAATTCTCTCAATTGTTAAATCTTTAGAAAGGTCATCAACGACTATAATTTCAAAATTTTTATATGTCTGATTTTTAATGCTTTCAAGACAATCAGTTACATATTTTTCAAAATTATGCGTAATTACAATAAATGAAACTTTTGGTAAATTTAAAATCTTTTCCATACTTTTTAGATGTTATTTTATCGCTTTTTCTATACGATATTTTACTTTATCTTTTCCTAAAACTTCAAGGATAACACCCATATCAGCGCCATGGGTTCTGCCTGTCAGGGCTGCTCTTATTGTCCACATTGTTTCTTTTGGTTTTATTCCATAGTTTTCTTTAAAGTATGTTCTAAAATCCGCCATTTGTTCGTGGAGTTTTTCTTCATTATTAAAATCATAACTGTCCAGTTGAGAATCAAAGTATTTTAAAATATTTTGAGCCTGCTCGGTATCTATATTCTTTTCTTTAACTCCTTCCTCGTAAACAATATCTTTTCCGAAGAAATAAGCAACGTCATTAGTTAAATCAGATAAAACGGTAATGGGTTCACGAGTTGCTTCTATTACTTTTTCAAGCTGTTTTTCGGTTAATTCCGATAAATCATATTTTGATAAATACGGTTTTGCTTTTTGAGTAAGCTCTTTAATATCCATTTTCTTGATATATTGACCGTTCATCCAGTTTAATTTGTCATATTCAAAAACGGAATTAGAAGAAGAAACTTCATGAATTCTGAAATCTTTAGCTATTTCATCAACTGTTTTAATTTCAACACCGTCAGAAGGCGCCCAGCCTAAAAGTGCAACAAAGTTTAATAGGGCCTCCGTTAGATATCCTTTTTCAACAAATTCTGAAACTGCAGTTGCACCGTGTCTTTTAGAAAGTTTGCTTCTATCGGGAGCAAGTATCATACCTAAATGCCCGAATTTAGGAACTTCAGCCCCTAATGCTTCATATATTAAAATCTGTTTAAATGTATTGGAAATATGGTCTTCGCCTCTTATAATATGTGAAATTTTCATTAACATATCATCAATTACAACGGCAAAGTTATAAGTAGGTGTACCGTTTGATTTCATAATAACAAAATCGCCGATTAAGCTTGTATCTTGGTGCAGGTCGCCTTTTACAAGGTCTTCAAAGTGAAGTATCGAGGTATCATGAAATGCTTTTTGAGCTTTTTCTATAGAAAATCTGATTGCAGGCTTTCTGCCTTCAGCTCTTAACTTTGCTTTTTCTTCTTCGGTTAAATGTTCGCACTTTTTAGAATATACATAAGCTCGTTTTGCTTTTGTAGCTTCTTCTTTTTCAGCTTCAAGTTCTTCCGGAGTACAGAAGCATTCATATGCAAAACCTTTATCAAGTAGTATTTGAGCATACTTTGGATATATATCAAATCTTTCGGACTGCGTATAAGGCCCGTATGCTCCGCCGACATCAGGACCTTCATCCCAATTTAAGCCTAATGCTTTTAAACTGTCAAAAATATTATCTATATATGCTTGACTTGTTCTTTCCGCATCCGTATCTTCTATTCTTAATACATATTTCCCGCCGTTTTTTTTGGCAAATAAATAATTAAATAAGGCTGTTCTTGCCGTTCCTATATGTAAATTACCGCTCGGTGACGGTGCTATTCTAACTCTGATTTCGTCCATTATTCTCTCCAATTAACTTGCTTATAAGCTAATTTTATAACAAAAATAAATTCTTAGTATTATATTTTATTTGATTTATTTTTTCTTATAAATTTCTAAATTTGTTTTATTAATTTCAAATTCATTTGTATTATTGCCGGTGGTACTTTCTTTAATATAATTATCTTGAATGTAGTCATTTATCTTTTTACCGTAATCAATACCAAAGTTTTTGTGAGGTCTGAAAAATATGGGAGGAATAAAATTATAAATATAATCAGGTTGTTCTTCTTTTAAAATATTTATAATGTAATCTTCTCCCAGAGTTGGGACAATGTGTGATTGAATTGAATATATTTGATAATTAATAACGGGAATATTTAACAGATAATGCAGGTATAAACCCTCTTCTATATATAATAAAGATTTATTTTTACCTGATATGTTTTCTTGGGCATGGGATAATGCTTTATTAATTATCTTATAATAATCATTGGATATATAGAAAGTTCCTTTGGGAAATTCTAATTTATTTTTATTTATTTGTACCAGATTAAATATATATTGGTATGTATATGTTAATGAATATAAAATTATAGCTGTACATATAATAGTTCTATATTTTTTATTATCAAATAATTTAAAGTTATCCGGGACAATGTCTAATAAATATATTATTAAAAGTACCCAGAAAAGGATTATTGTAAAATTTCCTATATTTGAAATATATATCCCTGCATAATTTCTGAAACATATACAATACGCAATCAGTAAACTTAATATAAAAAATTTTTCTTTTATTGTTATATCAATATTTTCAACTTTTTTATAAACTATCAGGCAGATAGTTAAAATTAATAATAAATAATTTAAAAATATTAAGTTCGAATGTAAAAACAAATGAGAATCGTAATTTAATAAATAATACAATTTAACATAATCAATGTTTATAATTCCTAAAATAAGTAAAGGAAGAAATATTATAAACATAATATATAATTTTTTCCCTTTAATACGATTTAAAATTAAATAAAAGATTGAAGAAATTAAAATAAAAGCTAAAAAAGATTTACTAAAATAAATAAATGAATTAATAATTCGATTGCAAATTGCTAAATTTACAAATTGAGGTAAATATAAATGATTAAAATTTTTAACCGAATCAACATTTGCAAAAGTAATAAGCACTTTAATTTGGTTAGATAAAATATTAAAAAAATCAGTTTTTGTATTTAATAAAAATAATAAAAACTCTAAAAAAATGGGGATCAAAAATATAAATAAAGATTGAGGAATTATTTTCTTAGATTTTGTTTTAATTATAAAAAATAAAAGAATTAAAAAACATAAAGTAAAATCTAATTTAAACGCAATAGACAGCCCTAAAAATAATGATGCTAAGTATAAATATTTAATTTCCTTCCGTTTTAAATATAAAATTATAGAAGTTACAAAAATCATACAAAATGTAAATGCGTAAGTAAATGAAAAAGAATAAGGATAAAACCAATTTGCCGAATCAGGTTCTTTTATTCTAAAAACAAAAATAAGCATTACCGTTAAAACAGTAATAAAAGGAGTAAGAATTTTATTATCTGAAATTTCTTTAGTAATCTTATAAAGACAAAATAATATAATCGATGTATTAAATACCGAAATATAAAAAAGAAGATTTAAACTGCTTCCGAAAATTTTAAATAATAATGCGTTTAAATAAAATGCCGCAGGGGGATATAAACAAAAAATATCTTTATATAAAATTTTTCCCTGAAGAATTTGCTCCGGAATAACAGCTTCCCTAAAGGTATCATAAATAAAGCCGCCGCATTTACCGTAACACAAAAAACTAAATAAAATAAAAATAATAAAGAGAAGTAAATTACATATTATGCTTTCTTTTTTCAATTATATTCACTTCCCCTTTAATTTATTATTTCTTATTATTATCAAAATGAAGAACTATTTCGCCTTTTTCAAGAGTTTTTTGAACGTCAATAATTCTTTGATTTGAACTTCCAATCCAATGCAGATTGTTATCATTTAAAGATTTAATAAATCTGCCGTCAACTAAGACATCAATATATTTCATTTTAGGATTTTGTTTAAATTCTTCCCACAAAAACCCTGTGTAAACCCAAACCGTTTTATTAGGGTAAAGTTCTTTAACCTTTCTCATAAGACGGAAAGTTTCACCTCTGTTAAACGGGTGCAACGGGTCGCCCCCTGAGAAAGTTATACCTGATATATGCGGTTTTGCCAGTGCTTCAAAAAGTTCATTTTCGGCTGCTTCATCAAATGGAAGTCCGCCTGTTATATCCCAAGTAATCGGGTTTTGGCAGCCTTCACATTGATGATTACATCCTGCAACCCACAGTACGACCCTTAAGCCGTCCCCATTTAACATGTCGTCTTTTGTGATATTGTGGTAATTCATTGTTACATACTTACTCTGTCTTTTATCTCTTCCATTTTTGCTTCGTTAAGACGAGTATCACCTTTTACTCTCGAGTAAGAAAGATAACCGTTCATCCTTTCGATTTTTGTTAAATTTTTGCTTCCGCATTTCGGGCAGACATCCATATTTAATTCTTGGTGTCCGCAATCATCACAATATGAAAGCGACAAGTTTACACCTTCATAAAATCCCATATCCATTGCTCTTTCAATCAATGTTCTGATTGCTTCTTTATTGTATGAAATCGGGTATTTTACATACTGGATTTTTCCGCCGTTCATTAAATTCCAGAACCTGTTTTCTAAGTCCTGTTTTTCAATCGGAGAAATTTTTTCCGTTACATGGCAGTGGAAGCTGTTAGAAACATATCCTCTATCTGATACATTTGGAACAATACCGTATTTTTCACGGAATTGAGTAACCTGAAGTCCGCATAAGCTTTCTGCAGGTGTGCCATACAGTGCATATAAATTTCCGTCTTCTTCTTTAAATTCATTAACTCTTTTATTAATGTATTCCATTACTTCAACGGCAAATTGTCCGTCTTCAACAAGTGATTTTCCGTTATGAATTTCCTGAAGCTCATTTAATGCGGTAATACCAAATGAAGCCGTTGCGGCCTTAAGCAGAGGTTTAATTTTATCGTGGAAACCTAAGTGACCGCCGTAAAATCCTCCTTCACAGTATGCAAGAGGGTTCGTTGAAGCTCTCATTTCACCTAAGTAATCGTAAGTTCTTATATGAATTTTTCTGATTAACTGCAAGTAGTAATCAAGAACTTCATAGAAATCTTTACTTTCTTTTTTAGCTTTTGCATAAATCATGGGTAAATGAAGGCTTATAGCACCGATATTAAATCTTCCGACAAATATAGGCTTATCGTTTTCATCTGCAGGTTTCATACCGCCTCTTTCATACCAAGGTGATAAGAAAGCTCTGCAGCCCATAGGAGATACTACTCTCTTGTATTTTTTATACATGCTTGCAACATACCCTTCGCCGGTTAAGCTTAACCAATCGGGGTACATTGACCTTTGTGAGCATTCTAAACCTGCCTCAAATACATCCTCTAATACTCCGCCTTTTCCGTGGAGTTCTTTATCATATAAGAATACAAGTTTAGGAAACAGTACGGGTTTTTTGCATTCTTTTTTGCCCTGACCGTTCTTTCTGGTTTTTAAAGCTGCGATTGAAGCCATTTTTTCATATTCGCCCGTACCTAAACCAAAGGTAATGGTTATAAACGGATAGTCGCCTCTTGAAGATGCTACGGTATTAAACTTATATTCCCATCCTTGGAAGCCTTGTTCAAAGTCTGTTTCAACATCTTTTAATGCTTCATTTCTTGCCTGTTCAAAGCTTAAGCCCATTGAAATATAACGTTCATACTGTTTGTTATATGTTTTTTCCGCATAAGGAGCAAGCAGTTTATCAACTTCGGGAACCGTAAAACCGCCATACTGCTGGCTTGCTGCTGCCATAACGATATCGCCTATAACATCAAAAGCAACAGCTAAGGTCTTTGGCTCATTATACCAAAGGTTGCCCATTTCAAATCCGCCTTTTAAGACTTCCGCTACATCAAATAAACAGCAGTTCATTGTGTCACGTCTTGCTGACATATCGTGAATATAAATATATCCGTCACGAATAGCTTGCAAATCTTCTACCGTTAAAAAGAACTTTTTATATAATTCTTTATTTAATTGATTGAAAATTAAAGAACGTTTTGTTGATACCAAAGCGGAATCGGAGTTTGAGTTTTCTTTATCCCCGATATACATTATTTTTTGGCTTTCTTGATATACTTTATCAAGCATTCTTACAAAATCTTGTTTATAATTTCTGTAATTTCTATAGCTTTCGCATACTTTATGATTAACTTCTTCTAAGGCTTGCTCAACAATATTGTGCATTTCCTGAATTAATATTTCGTTATGTCCGGTATTTTGGACTTCTCTTTCAACGATAGAACAAATTTTATTTAATTGTTCTTCCGTAAAGTCAATTAAAACTCTTCTTGCTGATTTTTTCACGGCATTAATAACTTTTTGTACATCAAACTTTTCTTTTGTACCGTCTTTTTTGATTACAAAAAACTGTTGTTGTTCCATGCTCTCCATTATCAATCCCTCACTCTTTCCAAGATAACTAAAAACACGTAATAAATTACGCATTTTTAAATTTTTTATATTATCCCAAATCTCTCGATTTATTATTTTATTTTACACTAATTTTTCAAACATGTAAATAAAAATATATACAAAAGATATGTTAAATTTTTAATTTGATACATCCTGATTTTGAAAATTTATGGTTTCAGTTACAGTGTATTCATTAACCTTAGCCAAAGACTCTGCTTCTTTAGCTTTTCTTAAATCATATTCTGCTTCTTCTAATGCTTTTTTTGCTTCTTGTGACCTGGCTTCAAGCATTTGCTTTTTCTCGGTTGCTTTTTTTCTTTCTTGTTGAGCATTTTCCAATGTTTTTTGATCAAGATTTTTTACATATTCCCGATCTTGTTTAAACTTTTCAAGCATATCAGGAGTTAATGTCGGTTCATTTTTTTCATTATAAGAATCAATTTCCTGCATTACAAGTTCGGCTGTTAAAAAATTCTCCGGGGTCGGATTATGTTTTTTTGCATCTTTAACAAATAATTCAAGCTCTGCAGGAGTATATGAAATACCTTCTTCTTTGATTTTATCCACTACTTTCTGGAAGTCAAAATCTTCTGCCGAGTCTTTTTCATCTATTTTATAAAGGACATATTTTAGCATATCGGCTATTGCAAAATCTTCCATCTCTCCAATTGCCAATTTGATATCCGTACGACCCGGACGAAGTATTGCGGGATCTATATTTTGAGAATTATTTGCGGTTCCTATCCAAGAAACACCACTTTCTCCGCAATTTTCAGCACTGTTTAACATTGCTCTTACTTCTTTTATGTATTCCGGTACTTTTTTTCTGTCAATCAGGTAATTATCTATATCCTGCGGGAAATATATAACTGATGGTGTTCCTGTCCGTTTATAATATTCTTTTCCGGCCTCAAATGCTTTTTTTATTTTTTCCGCATTTCTATCATGACCTCTGTCTTTTAGTTCAACTTTTATAACATTTACACCGAAATATTTTACATGTTCACATATTTTTTCCGCCATATATGTTTTTCCGCCTCCCGGGGGACCATATAAAAGCATTCCGTTAGGTATTCTCGGGTAAGCTTCATATTTACCTTTTGTTATAAGCGGTAAAATAAAATCTATAGCCGCTTTATATTTTTCTACTCCGTATCCCATAACTGCATTTAACCCGATTTCATGCCCGTCATTTGTAGCAGGAATATATGCACAGATCAGAAAGTCATCATGGTATCTTTCAGCTGAGCTATAATTTAAATTCATTGTTTTTTCAAGATTTTCAATTTTCTCTTTTCTTAATTCCAGCAGCTTTCGAGCTTCTTTTTCTCTTTTTTCACCGGGCAGTGTAACGATGTAAACTAACGTTGACATTGCTGCCGTGGTAGCTACACTTAAACCGACCCCCTGAAGTAAAGCAAGTAACAATTCACCAATCACACCAAAACTGGGATTATTTTTTTTGTTAAGCTCAACCTGTGTTCTTCCGTATACTCCGTTTGAATATTTTATATTTGAATTTTCTGTATTTTTATCAGCCGGAGCATATTTTTGGTATTTATTTTGTTGATTTACTTTGTTGTTTTTTACACTGTTTACTGCTTGAACTATCATTTTTTTACCTTATTATTTCTTTCTTATTATTTCTAATGCTTCATCTATATATGCTTTTTGATCCTTTTCATTAACATATTCTTTTACAAAATCAATATATTTTTGCCACATTTCTTTAGATTCATTAACTAACGGTTTAGTATAAATATGCAGGCTGAATCTGCCTCTTCGTATAACTGCAGGATCAACTTTTAACGGATTATACTCATCAGCTACAACCGTAAAACCTTGTTGACCGCAATCTTGCAGGTAATTTATCAATGGTCTTGCAGCTTTATATATTCCTGTTTCCCTTCTGTCAGGTGCTATTTTATCAAGTTCTTTAATTATAATAGCGGTTCTTTTTCCCGATGAATCAAATCTTTGTTTTGCATTTTCTATTGCTTTATCTATTTTTAGTCCGATTTTTTCTATTGTTGAATCTTTTAACTCGGGGATTCTTTCTATATAATATCCTGCCTCCGATAATTCTTTTATTAATCCTTCTTTTACCATTGTTTTGTTTGCACTGTCAGGGCCAAAGAATGATACACTGTTAAACAGAGTTTCATTATTTTCTTTTACTTCATCTATTAAATGTTCTCTTGCTATATTTACTTGTTTTACAAGAACGTCATCTTGCTGAACCCGCAGATATTTCGGCAATAATTGATGCTGTTTTAATGCCTCAATTGCTTTATCTGCTCTTTTTTTCCTTACACTGCTGTAAAAAATAGCTAAAGCTGAAAAAGAAATTAATGCTGCAGAAAATAACAATTTCTTATTTTTATAAAACGGCTGTTTTTTTGTTTTAAGTTCAACAGTATCAACAGTATTTATCGGAGTTGGTTTGTAATTATATAAAGATTGCTGCTGACTTACATCAGTAAATACTGAAGGAATGTTATTAATGCCGTTAAATGTTACTTTCAAAATTTCCTCCGATTACTTGCTTTTGAATTTTAACAAACTTGACCATGCTTTTCCATGGCTTTATATATTGAATATATAAACATTGAAATAAAATTTTACAAATTCTTTTGTTTAAAAGGATAATTGTCAAAAATAATAATATATTTTAAAATTAGCTTATGAATATAGCAGGATATGTTTTTAAAAGAATATTGCAAACAATACCGTTATTATTTTTGGTATCTATAATCAGTTTTTTTCTGATAAGATTGGCACCTGTTGACCCTTTAGCGGAGTTAAGGTTAAATCCTTCGATAACGCAGGAAACACTTGATTATGAAGTTCAAAGGCTCGGGTTGGATAAACCCGTTATTGTTCAATACGGATTATGGCTTAAAAGCTTTGTAAAAGGAGATTTGGGTTATTGCACAACGGGAGAAAAAGTATCCGATAAACTGCTTGAAAGAATACCAAATACTCTTTTGCTTACTATTTTTGTTATTTTACTCACTTGGACTGTCGGTATTCCTTTGGGAATAGTAGCAGCACTCCATTGGCGAAAACCCATAGACAGAATTTTAACCGTATTATCAAGCATAGGAATGGCAATCCCGTCATTTTTCTTTGCACTGCTTCTTTTAATTTTTGCCGTTAAAACGGGGTGGTTCCCTACAGGCGGCCTTACAAGTTATAATTATTCCGCTCTTTCGCCTATGGGTAAGGTTTTAGATGTTTTGCATCACTTGGTTTTACCTGTTATAGTTTTGTTTACAATATCATTATCCGGACTTCAAAGGCAGATGAGAGGTAATCTTCTTGATGTTTTACAGGCTGATTATGTTAAATTTGCCAGAGCAAAAGGACTAAGCGAAAATAAAGTTATTTATAAACATGCGCTTCGAAACGCAATTAATCCCATGGTTACTCTTTTAGGGTTTGAATTTGCTTCGTTATTAAGCGGGGCAGCATTGACAGAGTACGTATTTCAATATCCGGGGCTTGGAAGATTAATTCTGGAAGCTGTTATGAAATCTGATATTAATCTTGTTATGGCTTCTTTAATGATTGGTACAGTTATGCTTGTTATGGGCAATCTAATTGCCGATATCCTTTTGAAAATTGTTGACCCGAGAGTGGAGGCGGCATAATGGCAAAGCTCCCTGAATTTAATGATAGTTTTAAAGATAATATTTTCAGAATAGTTATAAAAGATAAGTTTGCAAAATATGCTTTATTAATTTTAATGATTTTATACCTTGCCGTTTTGTTTGCATCTTTTATCTGTCCCTATTCAAAAGAGTATTCAAACAGAAATAAAGCATACTGCCCGCCCTCAAAAATATACATTATCAACGAGAAAGGCAAGTTGTCACTACCTTATACATATAATTATATCCGTTTTTTTGACAAGGAAAATTTTGATACAAAATATATAGAAGACAGAAGTCAAAAGCATTTTATAAAATATTTCGCAAAAGGCTATAAGTATAAACTGCTAGGATTAATTCCTTTTGACAGACATTTTTATAATGTTGATGAAAATGGTGAGGTTTACCTTTTAGGCACTGATATTAACGGCAGGGATAATTTTTCAAGACTTTTATTCGGAGGAAGAATTTCCCTGACAATCGGGTTTCTTGCATTATTTATATCATTTCCTTTAGGTATGCTTTATGGCGGCATTTCGGGGTACTTTGGCGGAAAAATTGATTTTATTATGATGAGAATAGCTGAAGCTATTATGTCTATTCCGAGTTTTTATTTATTGATAATATTAGCTTCAATACTTCCCGCTAATATGACGAGTGTACAGAGATTTACACTTATAGTAGTTATTCTTGCCCTTATAGGCTGGGCAGGATTTTCAAGAGTTGTAAGGGGCATGGTTTTATCGGTTAAGAAAAAAGAGTTTGTTGTTGCCTCTGAAGCCATGGGGGCTTCTGCTTTAAGAACAATAATTAAACATATTCTGCCTCAGACATTAAGTTATGTTATAGTTGCAATGACGTTAAGTGTTCCATCTTATATATTGTCGGAATCAGGTTTAAGTTTTTTAGGTTTAGGCATTCAGCAGCCTGATGCAAGCTGGGGAAATATGCTTAAAGAAGCACAGGAATTTATTAATATTGTTTCAAGACCTTGGCTTTTAACTCCCGGTTTTTTAATTTTTGTTGCGGTATTAGCTTTTAATTTAATAGGTGATACAATTAGAGATGCGGTAGATCCCAATAGCAAAGAAAGATAAAACAAGTGAGAGATTTTTTAAATTATTTTTTAACAACTGATTTGGATATATTAATCAGAATTCTGGTTTCCATAGTATTAGGTTCAATGATAGGATTTGAAAGAGAAATAACAAATAAGTCGGCGGGGCTTAGAACTCAAATTATGGTATGCCTTGGTTCTTGTATATTTACAATACTTTCCATATACGGGTTTTCTACTGCCGTAACATTATATCCGCTTGGTGACCCCGCAAGAGTTGCAGCTCAAATAATTACCGGTATCGGTTTTATTGGTGCAGGTACTGTTTTAAGACAAGGTCTGACCGTAACAGGCTTAACAACCGCTTCCACTTTATGGATAGTTGCTGCTATCGGTATGGCATGCGGCTGCGGTAAAATTAGTATTGCCGTAATTTCAACGATCTTAGCTGTTGCCATTCTTGTTTTGATAAGAATTTTTGAAGTCAGAATAATGCCTAAAAATCTTAAACATTTGAGGAAGGTTAAAATTTCTTTTATTTGTAAATATAGTGAATATGAAGAAGTTTATAAAAAATTTAACGAAATATTCCCCGAGGTTTTAGACTATAACCATAAAACAGTTGATGAAGAAGGGGACAGTTTAAAAATTAATGCTAAAGTATTCTGCAATGAAAAAAGTCCCGTTATGCATATTTATAAACAGCTTGATGATATGAAAACACTTAAATCGGTAAGTGTAAAGGAAATTTTTGAATAATTGTTTTTAGTTTAAAAAAAATGATATAATTATTATGGTTTAATGAAGTATGCAAAAGACAGAAAAATTATATTCGGATATACCGCCTACAAGGCTAAGAAACAGAAAAGAAAAATTCAGGAAAGCTCATAATTTTGCTTTTTGGACTTGGCTTGCAGATAGAGTCTTTTTCAGAATGCTAAGCCACAGATTTTATGCACTCAGAATTAAAAATCTTGAGGCCTTTAAGGAAAGAAGAAACAAAAATTATCCTTCCATAATTTATGCTCCGCATATGAACTGGTGGGACGGTATTGTAGGATATAATCTTATGCGCCGTTCATTTAAAGTTATCCCAAGAATGATGATTGAAGAAATGAACAGATTTCCTTTGTTTTCGTTTATCGGTGCATTCCCTGTCAATAAAGCATCTGCGCAGGAAGCAATTAAATCTTTGAAATATATCGTTGAGGACTTAAATGACCCTAATATGGCTTTATGGATTTTCCCGCAGGGAATAGTAAGACCGCCAAATTATAGACCGATTGAATTTCAAACGGGACTTGTTTATGTCGCTCAAAATGTTGCTAAAAAATACGGAGGAGTTAATCTTATTCCCCTTGCCGTAAACTATACCTTCCTGCGTGAAGACAGACCCGAATGCCTTGCTGAAGTCGGTGAACCTATTGTTCTTACCGCTGAAACTTCTAAATTTGACAGGCATGAATTTACCAAAAAAATCCAAAAAGAATTTGAACTGCTTTGTGATGAACAGCTTCAAACCTTTTCCAAAGGGGAAGTTACAGGGTATGAATATGTCTTTAGGCAAGATTTACCCTGGAACAGAAAAATTGAAAAAAAACTAAAAAATGTTGCAATGGAAAATGTTGAACAATAGTTAATTTTATCTTTTTGTAACAATATTTTTTTTGATGGCAATTAATAAATATAAAAATACTTTATATTTATAGTAAGTAACAGTGGTAAATATGGAAAAAAGTAAAGAACTTGAATTAGATATTCAGTATCTTAAAAATGCATATTCTAAAAGTGTGCTTTTTTATGATACTTATATGCAAAAGCTTAAAAATAATAAGAAAGTGATTAATAAACGAAAAGATTTCATTCTGTCTCAGTTTAAAATTATTTTTAATTGGGGCAGGCTATTGTGATTATTCGGGGAAATATGCAATATACGGCAGATTTCTAAAGTAGCCTTTGTAATCCAAACCAAACCCGACCACAAATTTATCATCAATTTCAAATCCGTATAAATCGGGTTCTATAGCTGTTTGCCTTGCGCATTTTTTATTTAATAAAGATACAAACATTAATTTTTTCGGATGATGTTTAATTTTAAATAAATCAGTTAAAAATCTTGCGGTTAATCCCGTGTCTATTATATCCTCCACTATTAAAACATTTTTATTTTCAAGATTGGGAAGAGTTAAATCTATTGCCTGAAGATTATGCGAGGACTTTGTTTCGTTGCCGTAACTTGATATTCTTATAAATTCCATTTTTACAAGGTGTTTTAAATGTTTAACCAAATCAGAACAGAATATAACAGACCCCTTTAAAACGCAGATTACATATAATTCTTCATCTATAGGGTATTCTTTTTCGATTTTTTCGGCCAATTCCTTTAATTTATTTTTAATTTCATTTTCGGAAATTAATATTTTTAATTTATTTATATCCTTATCCAATTCAGTCATTTTTAATTATCTCCATGGTGAGTTTATAAGCAGGGATTCCGTTTGAACGAAGTTTTTCGCTCAACCCCGTTCCTATAGCCCACATTACTTCTTTGTCTTTGCATAATAAAATTATTTTATCTCTGTCGTGTTCAGGGATATTTTTATTTATAAAATACTTTTTCAATTTCATTTTACCCTGCATACCAAACGGCTGAATTATATCACCGTTTCTTCTTGTTCTTAAAATTAAAGGAAATTCAGGTGCGGGCAAATCTATGTATGCCATCGGAACATTTGCCTTTGGAAATTTTTCGGGCATTTCTTTATTTTCCGTTATAGTAAATTTATAAATCCCGTTTAATACATATTCCCCGGGGGCTGTTATAATTATTTCTTCTTCAATTTTTTTATAATTATCAGAGTGAACAAAATATGTATATTTATGTGATACAAAAAGCCATAAATCGTTTGTTACGGAAAGAGTTTTACCTGTTTTGGATTTTTGGTTTTCAACTATAAAATTTATGATCTCCTGAATTTTTGTAAAACTCGGCTCCAGTTCGTTTTTTACCAAAAGTTTATATACAAAATGCTGTTTTATTGCTGAATTTAATATTAAAAAGTTTTGCGTAAGCCATTTATTTCCTATTGTAATTTGCTTTTCAATATTCGCCATAAGTTCATTTATAACTTTATTATTACCTGCAGCAATATCAGCAAGGGTTATTAGGGAGTTTTCAATATTAGGATTAATTATTTTAATTGCAGGCATTATGTTGTGTCTTATATTATTTCTTGCGTATTTGGTATTACTGTTGCTTGTGTCGTTATTAGGATAAAGTTCATTTTTAATGCAGTATTCTTCAATTTCTTTTCGCGAGAAATTTAAAATCGGACGTATTACTTTAAATCCGCCTAAGTCTCTTATCTCTTTAATACCTTCAAGCCCGTTTAATCCTGTTCCTTTAATAATACGGTATAAAATAGTTTCGGCATTATCGCTTTTTGTATGAGCGGTTAGTATAGCATCGGCTTCAAATTCTTCGGCACATCGTTTGAAAAAATCGTAACGCATTTCTCTTGCCACAAGTTCTGAGGCTTTTACATCATCCGGCAAGGTGTCCGAGATAAAAGTTATATCATTTTCTTCGCAAAAAGCCAGACATCTTTCTTTTTCGGCCTCAGATTCCTTTCCTCTCCAATTATGGTTTAAATGTGCTGCAACAAGTAAAAATCCGTATTCGTGGGATAGTTTATTCATAATATCCAAAAGGCACATGGAATCCCAACCGCCTGAAAAACCTACTATCAAAGTCGTTTCACAGCTTATATTTATATATTTTTCTAATATATTTTTTACTGTTTCCTTCATTCTTTTATTATAGCAGATTTTTATTTATCCTGATTAATATTATGTTCTTTATCATACTTTTGAAGGGCTTGTGCACATTTTGTTAAATCCCAAAATTTATTCTTTATATTAAACCAGCCTATAGGCAGGGCAATAGTATTTTGGGTGCCTTTAGGTATGTATAAATATTCTCTGAAACACAAATTTCCGTCATTCATAGATGTATCATAATTTAACAGTAAGGTTTTTTGTTCATAACTGTCTGAAAATAATATACTCGTTGTTGAATAAAATCCGTGCCAGATGTACCTTCTTAAATTGGGATTAAAGAAATTTGATATTTCTTCGTGTTCGGATGGGATATATAATAAATCTTGGCATTTATTTAATTCGGATTTCATATATTGAATATTTTTATCCCAATAATATGTGTTAACCAGCTGCCATGCCGTCTGCACTATTCCGCACATTAATACAATACAAATATAATTTGATAATTTTATATAATTTTGTTCTTTCTTTAAGAAATCCAATATACAAATAACTGTTAATATTATAGGGAGTATAATGCATGGGATTATTCTAAAGTGCTGTTCCCACATTGGAACAACAGAAGTTTGGCTTGTTGTTATCAATCTGATAAAGCTGAAAATATAAATTAATATGATTAACAGTATTATTTTCTTTCCTGCAGGTTTTTTGCGGAATACAAAAATTAATAGCAATATCAGAGTTATTATACTTATTGAAAAGTTTAATTCCGTTATATGAGGAATAACATTAAGACCTTCCATTAAAAACCTTTGAATTTCATTGTTTTCTCCGGGAACGTTTAGTGCATATATTAAATTAAATACGGCTGCACCAAGTGAGCCGATACCGATATAATACTTAACTGCTTTATTTTTTATATTTTCTTCTCTTTTGGCATATATTAATGCGCCAACAAAGAAAATAATTCCCAGAAAAATTATATATTCATATGTTCCAAACATTACCAAAATAAGCAAGGTAATTAGGGTTATGTCTTTTTTATTATAATTAATTTTTCCTGCCAAATAATTCCATAGTACGAAATTTAACATACTTCCCAAAATACTTTCAACAACGGAAAATATGGAAAAAGTAATATTAATTACGGAATATGAAAATAAAGACCAATAAAAAATATCAAGTCTTTGAGTCCTTTTTGAAAGATAATAATTCCACCATAAAGCCAATAGAGGCAAAATAAACATTGAACAACTGAAAATCATCATTAATGCAAATTTATTATGCACTTGTAGAACCCAAAAGGCAAATATAGAAGGTAATTCCAATAAAGCCATAATAAAAAATCTGGGATGAGACGGGTCAGAGGTAATTTTAAATATCCCTTTCGAATAACTGTTTAGTTGATCGAGCATATAATATGCTCCATCTTCATACATCCCCCGCATTGTTATGGTTGCATATATAACATGAATTATTGATATTATTATAAATATCCACATTAATATTTTATATTTTTTATTTTTTAAAAATTCTTCCATTTTAATTCCTCTTTTTGCTTATTATATGTAAGAAAAATTTTATTTTTCAAGTTAAAAATTATTCAAAAGATATATTCTGTTCGGGGATATTTCTTTTTTTATTTTAAAATAAACTGTTATGTGTCGAAAGGAGATATTATGCTTTATAAAACACTTGAAACAGATGATTTAATTAATCTAAAAGAATCCGAAAGAGAAATTGTAGACTTATTGGAAAATAACGGAGCGCATTTAAAATTGGTTGCTTTAAAGAAAAATCAAATGCTTGAACCGCATATGGCGCATACTAATGTTTGTATTTATATAACAGACGGCGAACTGGAAATTAACTTCCCCGTTAATGATACCTGTGCTTGTCAGGCTTGCGGATGTGATTTACCTGATGAAGAAGATAAAGATAACAGAAAATATAAAATTAAAAAAGGTCAGATTTTCTTATTTGAAAAAGACGTTCTTCATTCGGTTAAAGCATTAAAAGATACAACTTTTCTGCTTATAAAAATTTAAAAAAATGAAACGAACTGTAAAAAACAGTTCGTTTTTTTTGAATAAATTCTCACTAAAGTTTATAATTATATTTATGTTGTCCGAACAAAATTTTACCATAAGCCACGAAGTGGTATTAGTAAAATTTTGAGAGTGGCATATTGAAAAGGTGAGCACTCGTACAGCGACGAGGAGTCGGTGACAGAGTGCGACACTAGATTAATTTAAGGAAGTAAGTATGAAAAAGATAGTTGAGAGTTTATTTATATTTGTGTTGTTTATTTTTGGAATTATGCTGCCTGTTGAGGCTATAGATACAGCGCAAAATCAAATAATTAATGATATGTATATACAAAATAAGGTAAGCGATATCGGTTTAAAGCTATTAAATGCCAATAAAATCGATGTAAGGATGATTTTTGTATATGAAAGTAAAAACAGTAAGATTAACTTAGAGCCGGGGCTTACCAAAAGGCAGATTATAGCATATGAAAAATCCTTGCAGTTTGCATCAAACGATGATGAAATAGCTGCATTTCTCGCAAGGGAAATATGTAAAACAGCAGAGTCATATTCAGGTATTTGGAAGGGAATAGTTGCTTCCGTTCAGGTTAAATGCGCTCCTAAAAAATTTGAAATTTTCTTTGATAAAAGGGCTGTTGATTTTATGGTTAATGCAGGCTTTAACCCGCTTGGGCTTATTACATATATAAATAAATCATATCCTCAAAAAAGGTATGATAAGTTTGCAAGAACTAATTTAACCTCTAAAAGATTAGCTAATATTTATGAATATATTTATACTAAATATCCGATTTATTTAAAAAACAATGAATATATTCAAAATGAAGCATATCAAAATTTTCTTTTAACCTCGGCATCTAACAGGAAAAAACTGTATGATAAAGTTAAATCAGGCTCAAAAAAGGCTGTTGATTATGAATAGAATTATATTTATCATAATATCTGTTCTTTTCTTTCATCCTTTTGCTTTTGCCGATATTTCTGCCGATGAATATATGGATGAATTGTTAAAGGATGTTGAAATTTCAACTCCGATACAGAATTTAAACTATAATTATGAGTCTGTTGAAAAAATCCCGATAAGACTTAATATTACTGAAACAATTACAACTAAAAAGGATGGAATATATGATTTTCAGCCTTTAAAGTTTGTTGTGAAAGAAAATGTAAAATATAAAAATAAAGTTTTGATAAATAAAGGTGCAATAGTAAATGCGAATGTCGCAATCTATAATACAAAAGGCATGAACGGGATACCGGGGTGTATAATTATTGATAATTTTAATATAAACGGAATTGATAATAATAAATTGAAAGGGGTTTATATAAAAAAAGGGTTAAATTTATCATTAATGGTATACCCTATCAAATGGGCGCTGACACCAATTCCGGGGGTTGGGTCTTTAACTAATTTTATTTTTGGCGGAAATGCCAAAATTACTCCTAAAGATACAATTATTATTTATTATTATCCAAAATGGAACGAAAAAATCCATTAAGGTAATTGATTTATTTTTCAATTATAATAATAAATATAAAAAAGGAGAAAACCGTGGATTCAGTTTTAAAACAAATATTAACCCAGCATGTAGCTAAGATAAATTTATTTTTAATCGGTAAATCAATATTAGAACTTATACTTTTTATAATCGCTATGCGAGTTATAAATAAAGCATTACACTTATTTTTTGAAAAAATAATATCAAGAATTTCTCACCCCGAAACAAGAAAACAATATTCAACAATAAGACAGCTTGGAATTTATCTTGTAGATGCTTTATTGGTACTGTTTTTTACGACAAATATTCTGGAAAATTTCGGTATAGATATGAAACCGATACTTGCAACGGCAGGTGTTTTAGGTGTTGCGGTCGGCTTTGGCGGTAAAAAGTTTGTGGAAGATTTATTTACGGGACTTTCCATAATACTTACAGGTCAGGTTCGTGTTGGTGATTTCGTTACAATAAATAATTCCACGGGAACGGTTGAAAAAGTTACTCTAACAATGATTATTATAAGAACTTTTAACGGCGATGTTCATTTCTTAAGAAACGGGCAAATTGATACTATTATTAACCAAACAAAAGATTTTTCCATGCCTTTGTTTCATATAAATGTAGCATATAAGACAAATATAACGCACGCAATACACGTATTAAAAGAATTAGGAGAAGAACTAAGATCAATGCCCGAGTATTCAAAATTTGTACTTTCTGATATAGAAGTTTTCGGGTTGAACGAATTTTATGATTCTTCGATTGAAATATTGTGCAGATTTAAAACAACTCCGCACGAACAATGGATGATAAAAAGAAAATTTAATCAAATGGTAAAAGAACGGTTTGAAAAAGAAGGAATTGAAATACCGTTCCCGCAAGTGGTTGTTAATAAACCGATTGAAGCTGTTGAACAATAAGTATAAAATTTTGATATAATAAATTTGTTAAAAGATTTTGAAAGGTTGTTTGTGGAAAAAGTTAACTTAGTATCGGGGATGAGGTCAACGGGAAAATTACATCTGGGGCATTATATGGGTGTAATTACAAATTGGGTTCAATTACAGGAAGATTATAATTGCTTTTATTTTGTCGCAGACTGGCATGCACTGACAACTAAGTATAACGAAACCGAAAATTTAAGACGAGATAAGCTTGATGTTGTATTAGACTGGCTTGCATGCGGGATTGACCCCGATAAATCAACAATATATTTTCAATCGAGTGTATTGCAGATAGCGGAACTTCATATTTTATTAAGTATGATAACTCCTAATAACTGGGTGGAACGTGACCCTACGTTAAAAGATATGGTTAAAATACTTAAAAATAAAGACGGCGACACAAGCGAAAATATGCCTCAATTGAGTTACGGGCTTTTGGGGTATCCCGTATTAATGTCAGCCGATATTATGGCTATGAATGGAGCCGTTGTGCCTGTAGGCGTTGACCAGTTAGCACATCTTGAAATAACTCGTGATATTGCGCGCAGGTTTAATAATATTTATAAGACCGAACTATTTAATGAGCCTATGCCAAAACTAACTCAAATACCTTTATTATTGGGTGTTGACGGGCAAAAAATGGGGAAATCTTTCCATAACGATATTAAAATATCAGATGACGAGGAAACGACTGCAAAGAAAATAATGCAGTGTATAACGGATAGAAGCCGTGCAAGAAAGGATGACCCCGGGCATCCCGATAAATGCGAGGTGGCTTATAAATATTATGAAATTTTTGCGGATAGTGAAACGGTTAATCAAGTAAATTGCGAATGTAAAGCAGGACAAAGAGGCTGTGCGGATTGTAAAAGACAACTGGGCAAAATAATTAATGAAAAATTTGCTCCGATAAGACAAAAACGTATTGAATATTCAAAAGACATAAATAAAGTGCGTGATATCATTAATGAAGGCGGTAAAAAAGCCGCAGCGGAAGCCGAAAAAACAATGGCAAAAGTCAGAGAGGCTGTAAATATTTAATATGAGCAATAAAATCAAAGTATTAACAATATTCGGAACCCGCCCCGAGGCTATAAAAATGGCGCCTCTTGTTAAAGAAATTGAAAAAAATTCTGACTCACTGGAAAGTATTGTTTGCGTTACTGCTCAGCACAGGCAAATTTTGGATCAAGTTCTTGAATTATTCAACATAAAGCCCGATTTCGACCTTGATATTATGAAGGATAACCAGAATTTATGGTCGCTGACATCGGATGTACTTTTAAAAACAAAAGAAGTTATTGAAAAAGTTAAACCCGATATTGTTTTAGTGCATGGCGATACAACTACATCAATGGCTGCGGCTTTGAGTGCGTTTTATGCAAAAGTTCCCGTAGGGCACGTCGAGGCAGGACTTAGAACTTTTGATAAATATTACCCTTTCCCCGAAGAAATAAACAGAGTTTTTGCAGATAGTGTCTGCACGTATCATTTTGCGCCTACGGATAAATCCTGTGAGAACCTAAAAAAATCGCAGATACCTGATGAACATATCTATAAAACGGGAAATACCGTAATTGATGCCCTGCTTTATACTGTTGAAACTTCTAATGTTTCTTTAAACGATATAGGTTTAAAAGATAATTTAAAAACAATACTTTTGACCTCTCACAGACGGGAAAATTTTGGCGAACCTATAAAAAATATATGCAGAGCAGTTTTGGAATTGGTTGAAAAAAACAAGGATATTCAAGTGGTTTATCCCGTTCATCCGAACCCGAATGTGCAAAAGCCTGTTTATGAACTTTTAGACGGGGTTGAAAGAATACATTTAATAAAACCGTTAGAGTATGCGCAGTTTTGTGCATTAATGAAAAAATCGCATATTATATTGACGGACTCGGGCGGAGTGCAAGAGGAAGCCCCCTCACTCGGTAAACCCGTACTGGTTTTAAGAGATACAACAGAGCGCCCCGAAGCGGTTGAATTTGGCACCGTAAAACTTGTCGGAACGGATACAAATAAAATAGTTTCAACCGTTCAATTACTGCTTGATGAGAAAGCCGAATATAAACGCATGGCGGAAGCCGTAAACCCATACGGCGACGGGCTTGCATCAAAACGTATTGTTGATGTTTTAATGAATATTCCTAAAAAATAATTTATGCTTTTTCAAACATTAAAACTGCATTATGACCGCCAAAGCCGAAGGAATTTGATAATGCAACTTTTACGTCTTTTTTCTTTGATTTATTTGCAACGTAATCTAAATCAGCTACCTCGGGATCAGGGTTGACTAAGTTAATCGTTGGAGGAACTATGCTTTCTACTATAGTTTTAACCGCAACAATAGCTTCAGTAGAGCCTGCTGCTCCAAGCATATGACCTGTCATAGATTTTGTTGAACTTACACAAAGATTTGTGTTTTCTTTCCTGTCGCCAAAAACTCTTGCAACAGTCTGTGATTCTGCCAGGTCGCCCAAGTGTGTGCTTGTTCCGTGCATATTGATATAATCAACATCTTTAGGCTGTTTATTAGCTTCTTTTAAGCAGTTGCGGATAGCAAGTTCTGCGCCTCTGCCCTCGGGATCGGGTGCTACCATATCATATGCATCAGAGCTTTGCCCGTAGCCTGTTAATTCGGCATAAATTCTTGCGCCTCTTTTTAGTGCGTGTTCTCTTTCTTCCAAAATCAAAACGGCACCGCCCTCGGATAATACAAATCCGTCACGGTCTTTATCGTATGGTCTTGATACTTCTTTTGGTGGTCTTGTACTCTTTGAAAGGGTTCTGGCACTTGTAAATGCCCCTAATCCAAAATCACATACACTTGATTCCGCACCGCCTGCAAACATTATATCGGCATCTCCGAATTGAATTGTTCTGTAACAGTCGCCGACAGAGTGAGCGCCTGTTGCGCAAGCGGATAATACGGCTTTACTCGGGCCTCTCAAGCCGAATTTTATTGATACTTTACCTGATGCCATATTAGCTATCATCATAGGAACGGTAAACGGAGAACATTTATGAAAGCCCCTTTTCATCATATCTTCGTAACCTGTTGTTACTACTACAAGTCCGCCTGCTGCCGTTGATACGATTGTTCCTATTCTTGTTAAATCTTCTTTTGATAAGTCTAACCCCGAATCTTTATAAGCTTCTTCTGCTGCTATAAGTGCATATATTATGCTTTTATCAAGCCTTTTAGCCTCTTTTGCATCAATGTATGCTTCAACATCAATGTCCTCGGGAACTTGCCCTGCTACTTTTACAAGGTGTTTTTCTTTATCTAAATGATGTTCGGTTATTCCGCTTTTGCCGTTTATTAAATTTTCCCATAATTTATCAACACCTATACCGTATGGTGTTACACATCCCATGCCTGTTACAACTACACGTCTATGCGACATCTTTTTCCTCCAACGTCAGAATAAATTCCCTATCTGCCATAAATATTCCATTAAGATATTATCCCGAAAAAAGGACAAAATCAATATTATTAATTTTTATATTAAAAATTTTTGGTCGGATTTATTTGTGAATAAGGAAACGCAAGGGTAATAAAATAAATCGGAAAGCATATACATTTTATCCGTTGAGTTAGTAAATGTTATTGCAAATTCTGCTTTATTTTCGCCCAAGCACTGCATTTTAGGAGTTTCTATAGGCGGGCCTGCCGGAGTTCCTCTTGTCGGGTTATATGGGTTAGATATTACACCAATTGAACGAAGCAGGGTTAAATTGACCGTATTTTTGATTATTTCATAATCATTTAAGCCTTTTGTAATAAGCCCGAACCCTTGTGTCATCATAAATCTTTGCATAGGCGAGGTGTTTGGTTTTATTTCTTTGCCTTTTGGGGCGGGGATTTGTTTATAAATATCAAAATCAGGATTAAATTTGCGCTCAACCGTTGAAAATAAATCCTCATTTATCGTTGAATATATTTTTTCTTTTAAATTAAACCCTATTTTTAAAATATGGTCTTTGCTTTTGTTTTCCCAATTTGCTTTAAATTCAAGGTGTTGAGCTTGATTATATAAAACTGCATTTACATTTATTTTATGCTTGTATGTTTTTGTACTTCTTCCTTTATCTGTTGATTTTGAAGGGATATCTATATTAAAAGTAAGGCTAATTACTGCCATTAAGGGATTAGACTTTGTAATTTCAGCTGATTTTAATTCTGCCTTAAGGGGTTTATCGTTTTTTAATGCCCCAAAATTATAGCTGTCACCTATATCTGCTAAGTCTGTTATTGTAATAAAATCATTATATTTAGTGTTTGTCAGCTTATCCGTAACCGTAATTTTACCTTGTTTTACTTCAAGTTTAATATTTTTATTTTCAATAAAGTTTTTACCTGTTTTAAGATATTTTTCGGTGCATAAATTTTTACCCGAAATATGTGTTAAAGACATTGGTTCAAGATTTTTTACATCTATCAAATATTCATTAATTGTCGTATAGTCCTCTGTTATGGGGATTTCATTAATGTTATAAAGTTTTTCATCACAAAATCCTTTTTTTGAAAAGATTTTTACTCCGTCAAACTTTTTATCTGTGTAGACTTTTACAATCCCGGAGTATTTAAATTTTGAAAGGTTAAAGACTGCTAAAGGCGCATTGTCATTTGATAAATCTCTGATTGTTCTTTTAATAATACCTGTTGCAACGGTGTTTACTTTTTCATATCTTGATATGACTTCATCGCAGACTTTATCCGTACTGCAGGCATATATGCTGTCATGTGCGTGATTCTTTATAAGCATTTTATATGCGTAATTTATTTCCGCGCTTCTATTTTTAACCTTAAAATATTTACGGGCAATCTGTTCTAAGGGGTCTGCTATATTTGTTAAAAGATGCTGAGAGTGTGCGTTTTTCTGCTTTATATCAAGCCTTGTTGAATAAACCCCCGGCAGAATAAAGTTTAGGGAATTTTCTAAAAATTCGCCTTTTACCTTTTGACGTTTTTGTATTTTTTTAAAGTATTCAAAAGGCGAAGATATTTTAATTTCATAATCCTTATAGATTTTATTTAAAGCATCAATTTGTTCTTTTAAATTTTTAGCGACGGCTAAATGGTCGGCTCCTATCGGAAGCAATACATTTTCCCCGCTTTTTAATGCGATTTTATCAAGATATTTTTTTAATAGTTGCGCCTTTTCTTCAATAGGTTTATCAAGATTTAAAAAATCCTGAAAATAGCCTTGTATAAGGTTTGTAACTTTTATTCCGTCCCAGTCAAGATCAGCTTTTAAATCACCTAAGCCCCGCCAAAGACAAGCTTTATCAATCCCGAAATTTTTAAGCAATATCGGAATATCCTTACTGTGGCCGAAACTGTCTGCAATATAGCCTATAAAATCCGTTTCCCCAAGCTTTTTTGCGTAGTCTATACCGAGTTCAAGATTTTTCATAAGGCATTTGCCTGAAACCAAAAAACTATCCGATGAACAGTAAAAAGGACCAATTCTCAGTTTTTTTTCTTTTATTAATTTTTTTATTAACGGGAGTTTTTCGCCTCTTATTTCAAGGTAATCTTCTAAAGCGGCAGTTTGCCCGTCAAAGTAAAAACAAGGCAGTTCGCCCGAATTAAGCATATCAAGAACGTAGTCAAAAACTTCAATCAGCCTTAATCTGAACTCATCAAATTCCCGATACCACTCTCTATCCCAGTGAGTATGAACATATGCGCTAACTTTTTTCATAAGCATATATTATAATTTTTTTCATCAAATGTACAGAAATTTATTTTTTTAATGCGAAAGTATTCTCTTTACAAAATTCCCCCCCCCGTGGTAGAATGCTGATTAATGCCGATAAAAGGGGAAACATAAATATGCACTGGAAATTAGGACAAAGTTTTATTGATAAATTAAGAGGATGTAAACGTCCTGATAATAATTATGGTGAAAATACAAATAATCACTTAGAATTTATTGATTACCCAAAGGATTCTTTTTATGAAGTATATAAAAATCATAAAGGTTTGTACTCTTTCAAGTGGGAACAATATTTACATGTATATGATAAATTTTTAGCAAATTATAAAAAAGAGAATGAACCCGTTAAATTATTGGAAATAGGTGTGTTTAAAGGTGGTTCTCTTGAAATTTGGGGAGAATATCTGCCTAAAGGCTCAAAGATAATAGGGATTGATATTGATAAAAAATGTGCTGAATACAAATATAACAACGAAAATATAGAAGTATTTATCGGAAGTGCATCAGATGAAAACTTTGTAGAAAAAAACTTTAAAAATATGAATTTTGATATCATTGTTGATGACGGTTCACATATATGTTCCGATGTTATAAAGACATTTGAATTATTTTTCCCAAAATTAAATAACGGCGGGTTGTATATTGTTGAAGATTTGCATGCAAGTTATTGGAAAAATTATCAGGGCGGTTATAAAAAGAAACAATCATCAATTGAATATTTTAAAAATATAATAGATGCTTTGCATTTTGATTATATTAATAAATTTGATTATAAAGTTTCCATGGAAGAAATTAACAGATTGAAAAAATTAAACAGAGAAATTGCCTCGTTAGCTTTTTATGATTCGATTCTTGTTATAGAAAAATATTATAATAAATACAGACCTATGAAAGAGTGTCAAGCAGGAACGGATAATTCAATTCCCGAAGAAATGCCAAAATGTGAAAAATCTCAATTTGAACGGGTCTTTAAATAGTATTTTAATGATTAAATATTTCAAATAAATCTTTCAGTTCTTTATAATAACCATTTTGAAGCAGTTTGTTAAATTGCTGTGTCGAAATTGGCGCAACGGTTTTAATTGTTTCCGGTGTCATAAAATAACCTGAAACAAAACGGGCAAAAAGTTCTGTCGGCTTTCCATAATACTTTGAAAGCTTGTTTATTCTTCTTGAAATTTTAGCTTGTTTTCTTTGCATTGAACATAATCTGATATAAAGCTGAAAAGCTTTGGGCATATCGGGAAAGTCATTTTCAAGATTTTTAACCGTATATATCTGTTCTTTTTTAAAGAAAAGCCCCTTCATTATTTTTATTGCATCATATTTTACGAGGTATTTTGCATCGGAGTTTTTTATGTATTTTTCAAATTCGGGGAATTTTTTTGACCTTAAAAAATTAGGGTAATCCCTTCTTATTGCTTTTTGCATACCTGCAATGGTTTTTGCCGTTTCTTCTTTTGCCTGAGTGAATACAGTCAAGCGGGAATTTTTATCGGTTAGTCTTGTTACATTTATAAGTTCTGATTTTATTTTGTTTATATCGTTTGTATCAAAAAGTTTTTCGAGGCTTCCGCCATGTTTAACGAAATCCCTATCAATTTTATAATGGATATGGTGAGCAAATTCGTGGACAAGAACTTCTATTGCTTTATCTTCCTTAATATTGCGGGATAAATCTATCCTGTTTTTTTGATATAACCCTTGATTACCTCTTGCTTTAGTGTTTGTTTTAACTTCAATTCCGCAATTGCGCATAAACTCTATGACATTGCGTTTCGTCAAAGGTTTTGACTTGTCATAAAGCATTTTTACTGAGTATTGATGTTCTTTTTCTTTTTTTAAAAATCCGAAAATAATTTGTTTCCTTTATTTTGTTTGTTCATCTATCCAATTTAAATATTCTTTGCTTCCTGAAATTAGCGGAGTACATATGATTTCAGGAGTTTCATATTTATGCAGCTTTTTTATTTCTTCTTCAACTTGTTCATATAATTCGGTTTTGGTTTTCATTATCATAAGAAATTCCGTATCTTCATTTAATTTATCATCCCAAAAGTAAACGGAAGTTACCGATGGAACAATAGTTGCGCAGGCAATAAGATGCTTTTTTGTTAATTCTTTTGCAATTATGATGGCATCTTCTTTTGTTTGTGTTGTGCAATTAATTATACAATATTCCATTTTATGCTCCATTAAAAGATTTTACCGGGATTTAAAATATTTTTAGGGTCAAACAATTGTTTTAGTTTTTTCATTAAAGCTAAACAGTCGGGATTAACAGCTTTATCAATAAAATAAGATTTTTCGCTTCCTATTCCGTGTTCGCCTGATAAAGTTCCGCCTAAAGAAATTGCAAGTTCAAAAAGCTCGGATTTTGCTTGTTCAAAATTTAATCTTTCCGTTTCATTTCTTAAATCAAGGGCAATGTTAGGATGAATGTTTCCGTCGCCGATATGCCCCATTATGCAGGTTTTTAAGCTGTATTTATCGCAGATATATTGTATCCCTTTTACAAGCGGGACTATTTTATCTCTTGGCACAACAACATCTTCAGTCATAACATTAGGTGCAAGTTTTGCCGTTGCACCGAAGGATGAACGGCGGGATATCCATATTTTTTCTTCTTCCTCCTTTGTTGATGCCGTTTGAATATAAGATGAGTTGTTATTTTTACATATCTCAATTATTTTTTCATACTGGCTGTCTAAAACAGATTTAAATCCGTCTATTTCGATAAGCAAAGCGGCTGTTTTATCGGTTAATAATCCCGTCGGATAAAAACTTTCTATCGTATTTATTGTATTTTTATCTATTAAATCAATAACAGACGGGGTTATTAAATTAGAAATTAAATCATTTACTGTTTTTGAGGTATCTTCAAGAGTATCAAAATAAGCAAGCATAACTCTTGTAGCTTCAGGTTTCGGGATTAATTTAACAACTGCTTCGGTTATTAATCCTAAAGTACCTTCAGAACCTATAAAAAATTGTGTCATATTATAACCCGTTACATCTTTTGAACACTGTGAACTTGTATGGATAACCGTTCCATCTGACAGTACTACTTCTAAATCAATAATATAATCTTTTGTAGCACCGTATTTAAAAGTGTGAGGCCCGCCGGAATTAAGCGCAATACTTCCGCCTATCATTGATGCTTTAAGATTGGAAGGATCAGGCGGATAGTATAAATCTTGTTTTTCGACTTCTTTTTTTAAATCTTCTATGACAACCCCCGGTTGGACTTTACATATTAAATTATTTTTATTTATCTCTAAAATTTTATCCATTTTGGAAAAATCAATAATAATTCCGCCTTTTTTCGGTTTGCAGGCTCCGCAGACATTCGTTCCCGCACTCCTTGGTGTTACGGCTATTGATTTTTTATATGCGTATTTCATTATTTCTGATACCTGCATTGTATTTTGCGGAAATACAACAACGTCAGCTATTTCTTTCTGCTCGGTGGAATTTGTTGAATCGGTTGAATAAACAATTAATTCTTCCCTGTTGCAGAGGACATTTTCTTCCCCTGCGATCTTTTCCATAGCTTTAACAACAGCACTTTTAAAATTTAATAATGTATCAAGCATAAAACCTCTCAATAAAATTATAAAATAAAACATTCCGTTAAAACAATATTTTATACTTAATTTGAAGTTATAATAACCGGTTTAATTGTTAAATATACACACTTTGTTGCTAATGAAGTTTTTGCGAAATAAAGGTTAAATGTAAATGTAAGAGAGATTTTGGGTAGGAAAATGGTTAAACATTGGAAGATTTTATCCGTAATTTTATTTCTGGTTGTTTCTTTTATAAGCGGAATTTCAATAAATACAATAGTTTATTCCAAAGAAAATGATTATAAAAGTGAAGAATTCATAAATGTCACGGTTTACGAGAAAATAAATCCCGCAATAGTATTGGTGGAAGCTCAATTAGTTGATGGCTTATCAAGCGGAACGGGATGTATTATTAATAAGAGCGGAGTTATATTAACCAGTTCGCATGTTGTTGATAGTGCTTCATATATAGAAGTTACGACGTCATCAGGTGAAGTATATAAGGCAGAGGTTATAGACGGGACTAAACATAATGCAGATTTGGCATTATTAAAGATTAATCCTACAAAACCTCTGCCGACGATTAAACTTGGTGATTCTTCCATAGTCAAAGTGGGGCAGAAAGTGCTTGCTATAGGTAATCCTTTCGGTTTTAACGGAACACTTACAACAGGAATTGTTTCAAGAATTGATTATGAAAGAAATAAAATTCAAACGGATGCCGCAATAAACCCCGGGTCATCAGGCGGGCCTATTTTAAATGCTAACGGGGAAGTTATCGGGATAAGCCAATCCATATTTAATCCCGATAATAATAAATCAAACATCGGCATAGGTTTTGCAGTTCCCGCAAATGAAGTTAAAAAACTTGTTAACGGTTATATTAATTAGCGGCAGAGCGAGGACTGTTTGACGACCGTCAGGTCGGAGTTCCGCAGCTTATGCCGAGCTTAGAAGTTATCTGTACTTCGCAATGGACTTTAATTTTTATTTTTTATTTATATTTGTGTATAAACTCAATAAAAAAATACACCTCTTATTGAGGTGTATTTTTCGTTTGTTTCTCTTTTATATCCAGCACTGCATTGTGTGCTATTAAATATACCGAGCAAGTTTTGTAGTTTTTCATATACCATGCGCAGTTTTCTTGTGCGCAAACAATGCTTATTTCATTTCCTGCACTCATTAACGGGCAGATAGGAATTTTATTACTCAAGATAACCTCCTTTATCTTAGTTTTTCCAAACAAAATTGGTGGAAGAGTGCGACACCGGATTACATTTGTGCCGCTTTAAGAAGATTGCAATTTTCGCTTCTTCTTCTTTCTTCATCTTTATAGATTTTTGTTCTGTTAATAACTTCATCAAAGTCAATTTTATGTGCATCAAAATCAGGACCGTCTATGCAGGCAAATTTAACTTCTCCGCCTACGGTAACTCTGCAAGCTCCGCACATGCCCGTTCCGTCAATCATAATCGGGTTCATTGATGCTTCTGTTTTAATGCCTTTATCTTTAGTTAAGTTTGCAACAGCTCTCATCATTGGCATAGGACCTACAGCTATAACGTAGTCTACTTTTTCTTTTTCCATAATTTCAGCTAATACTTCGGTTACAAACCCTTTATGACCTAAAGAGCCGTCATCGGTTGCAACGTGTAGCTCTGTGCATGCTGTTTTCATTTTATCCTGCCAGAATAATAAATCTTTATTTCTTGCACCCGTTATCATATGAACTTTATTTCCCGCATCGTGGAATGCTTTTGAAATCAAATAGCAGGGAGCTGCTCCGTATCCGCCTGCAACACAAACAACCGTGCCGTATTTTTCAATTTCCGTCGGTCTGCCTAAAGGTCCTACCACATCTACGATTTCATCGCCAATTTCAAGCATTGCAAGTTTTTTTGTGGTATATCCTACAGCCATAAATACAACTGTAAGTATTCCTTGTTCTCTATCAACGTCTGCTATTGTAATTGGTACTCTTTCGCCGTTATCTTCAACTCTGAATATAATGAATTGTCCTGCTTTTGCGTTCCTTGTAACATAAGGTGCTTCTATTTGCATTTCATACTGATTTGGACATAATTCAATTTTGTTTAATATTTTATAGCCCACTGTTTTTCTCTCCTTTTTATGTATTTGAAAAATATTATAGCATAAAAAAAACCGCAAATTACATGCGGTTTTAAGTGAAAATAACAAACAATATTATATTGAAGTAAGTTTAGTATGTTGCATTAATGTACGCGAGTGCAATATTATCTGCAGTTCTTTGTTCAATATCCGGGAACTCTTCTTTTGCTATAGCTGAAGCAGTTTCGAAGTCAGCTTCAAATCCTTTCATAAATTCTGTTATTCTTGCTTCTTGTTCTGCCGTTACATATTTTGATACATTATATGTCCTTGTTGATTTTGGAATGACATCAACATTTTGCATAGAAAGGAAACTTAATACTTCTTCCTGCCCAAGTTGTTTTTGATCTTTTTTTCCTTCTTTTTTTTGTTCCGGTTTTTCTTGTATTACTTGTCTTTCTTCAGGTCTGTTATACCCCGTAATTCCAAATCTGATTGGGTTAATGTTTGGCATCTTTGTTCCTCCATATTGTTTGTTACACATGTACTATCGACATTTTTTTAATGAACTTTAGCAATAAAGTCATTATTTTTTTAAAAGTGTAACATTTGTTTACATTATGGATTTAATAAAATTCTTCATTTTTGGGGAATAGTATAAAAATTCATACTTATTTTTTCTGAGTATCAATTTAACTGCATTATGATAATCTGTTCTTAAAATCGGCTTGTTATGGTTTTTTATTACTTTTACTGTATCAGGATGAGGATGATTATATACATTTGGTCCCGTTGAAAATATAAATATATCGGCATTTTCTGCCATTTCATCATTAACGGTATTTTTACCGCCATGATGTCCTGACTTTATAATGTTTGATTTTTTATAATCATCAGGGAGCGAGTTATATGTATTTATATTACCGTCACCCATAAATAAAACTTTATTGTTATTTGAGGTAAGTTTTACTATAAGCGATTTTTCATTTTCGCTTTTTATATCCTTTGATTGCGGTTTTATTATTGAGAGGTTAAAATCTTTTGTTTTATATATTTCAATTTCTTCTTTTACAATTATGCTGTTTAAATTGTTTAATTTTATATATTTTATAACTTCGCTTGCCAGATTGGTATTCTCATAAGTATCGGTTATATAGATATTGTTTATATTTAATCCTTGTAATAAATCAATGGTTCCGCCTGCGTGGTCGGAGTCAAAGTGGCTCAATATTAAAGAATTTATATTTTTAATCCCTTTATCTTTTAAGTATTTTATAATTATATATTTTGCCTGAGAGTTTGCGCTCAGATAAGGCATTTTACCCGTATCAAGAATAAAATATTTATTATCGGGAGATTTTATTAAACAGGCATCTGCGTTTCCTACGGAGAAAAATATTATTTCCGTATCACTGCCAGGTGCGGGAATAAAGCTTAAAGAAAATAATAAAATTAATGCGCCTAAAATTGCGTAATATTTTTTCTTAAATAATTTTTGGTTAATTATGCAGGTTAAAAATATAATAATTGCAAAATATAGTAAAATCTGAATAAGTAAAGGCTTTTTTACCGTTACTACGGAATTTGGAAGTGTTGAGAAAAAGTCTGCCACCTTAACTATATAAATTAACAGCGGATTTAAAATTAAATCAGCAAAATAGCATATTTTTTGTGCGATCGGATTGATAAATGCAAGCATTGAACTGATAAATCCTAAAAATGAAACAACACTTAATACGGGAACAATAATAATATTTGCAAAAATTGAATACATATTAAAAGTATTAAAATAATACATTTGTAACGGCGCAATATAAATCTGGGCAATAACGGGAACTATACATACACTTAAAATATAGTTTAAAGGTTTAAATTTAAAGTTAAAACTAAATACCTTTGCCGATAATATCAGCGCAAATGTTGCTATAAATGACAGTTGAAATCCTATTTCAAAAATTCCCAGCGGATTATATAAAAGCATAATTAAAGCTACCAGAAACAATAAAGCCATTGTCGAGGTGTTTCTGTCTATCAGTTTACCGATTAACACAAGAAAAAGCATTAAAAAGGCTCTTATAATAGGATATCCGAAACCTGTCATGCAGGTATAAAATAATATCAGTAATATTCCTGAAATTATTGAAAATCTGTAATTTATTTTTAAGTTTCTCGTAAGGAAAAACCACATACCTATAATTATTGTTAAATTCATGCCTGAGGCAGATAAAATATGAAAAATTCCCGAGTTTATAAAATTCTCTTTTGTATTATTATCTGGATTAACTGCATCATCACCGAAGATTATACCGCCTAAAACTTCTATCATGGGAGATTTAATGCTGCGCTTATGAAGGGCAAGAATAGAATTTCTTTTATTATTTAATTTCCTTAAAATTTTGCCTTTTGTATCCTCTGCGGAATTTAAAATTTTCCAGTTATCATTTACATATAAAAGCGAAAACGTATTTTTAAACTGAAGATATTTTGCATAGTCGAATTGAGAAGGATTTTTAGCGGGCATGGGCTCTTTTAATTTTCCGTTAAGAAATAAAGTGTCGCCTATTTGAATTTTGTTTATTTTATCCTGATTATCTTTAATGGTTACGAGAGTTTTTGCGTTAATATCATTTTTATTTATGTCATCAAAAGAAACGGAGTTGACTTGAGCAAAAAAGCTTGTGGAGTCTTTTAAATTATTAGAGGGGATAGTCAGAACTTTCGCGGTTATATTTACCGTATTATCGGTAAAAGAGGTTAAATCATCATCATAATTGAGTTTGAATGCTGTATTTATAAGTCCCGTTATAAATATCAAAAGCAGGGCAAGTATATATTTATAAGTAAATAAATTCTTCTTAAATCCTATTATTACGGCAAAAATCAGGAATAATAATCCTGCAGCCAGCATAGGAGTATAGAAAAATCCCAATATCCCTAAAATGTAACAGCAGGAAAACAAAATTATTTTTGCCTGTTTATTCATATGATAGATATCCTTACAAATTAAAACTCTTACATTATGTAAGAGTTTTAATTAATTATATCATTGTTTTTCTTATATGGTTTTTAGATTTTTCAATATCTTTAATTCGTCTTTCAACTGTTTTAATCTGGTCTGCAAGAACTTTTCTTTGTTCTTTTATCAATTGGTATTGAGTATCAATTTCCTGATATTTAGCCTGATAATCAAGTAATTCGTTTCTTATATTAACTTGTGCACTGTCAAGTTCAAAAAGTGCATTGTTAAAACTTCCCGATTGGCTTGAAATGGCATCTTGAGCCAGTGTTGAATTTTCTTTTATTTTGTTTTCAAGACTTACATTAGAGGGCATTTGATCAGTTGATGTTGATTTTGATGTACTTACTTTTGAAATCGGAATTTGCGTTACGGTCGGATATTCGGTCGGGTCATAAACCATGCCGTCAGCCAGTGCTGTTCCTGCCGTAAATATTATTGCCATTGTAAGTATTAATAAATTTTTTTTCATATCCTTACTCCCTTATTCTCTTTTTATTATTAAAACATTTTTTTTGCCCTTAAAACATCATATATATAATTGATAATTTTATATGAGGGCTTTAAAATTAAATCATGAACGATTTTTTTAAAAAGATTAATTTTAAATATTCGGATAAAGTAGAAGCTTTAATCAATAAAAAAGTATCTTTTGCGCTTTCAGGTGTCACAAATTGTTCTAAATTGGTGTTTTTAGCGCAGTTATTGTTAAAAAATAAGAAGAAATTTATCTTTATCACGGAAACAGAACAAAATGCGCTTAAATATCAAAATGATTTAAAACATCTTTTTGATGTTAATTCCGTTATTTTTCCTTATCAAGACGGCTCTATATATGATAATAATTCTAAAAACTTATATAAATATGCAAAGCAAATTCAAATTTTATCAAATGCGCAGGAATATAGCGCAATAATTATTCCGAGAAAAGCGCTTGTAGAAAAATTTCCCGATAAAGATTTTTTTGAAAAAAATAATATTATACTTAAAGTAAATGATGATATTGATATTGATGAATTAGCTAAAAACCTTGTTAAAATGGGATATAAAAGAAAAACCCTTGTTGCGGATATAGGTGAATTCAGTATAAGAGGGGATATTATTGATATATTTCCGTTAAATGATAACCCCTACAGGCTTGAACTTTGGGGCGATACAATCAGCGACATAAGAGTATTTAATAATTCAACTCAAAAGAGTATAAATAAAACCGATATAGCTGTAATTCAGCCTATTTATAAGTTTATATTAAACGATAAATCATATAAAAAATTGGAAAAGTTAGTAGATTTAGAAAATGAAGCACAGGCGGAAATACTGGAGAACCTTAAAAATCAGCATTATTTTGAAGGCATTGAATACTATGAACCTTATTTTAACAGTGATTTAGCAATAGCTTTAAGGCTTTTATCCAAAGATTTTATACTTATTTTTGATGATTATACCAATTTTAAATCAGGCTACGAGAACTTATGCGATAATCTGGAAAAACAGTACGAAGAAAATATAAAAACAAATTTGACTCTGCCTTTATCCGAAAAAAACCATTTAAGTTTAAAAGATTTTTTAACTACTGCAAGTAATTATGAAAAAATATATTTTGATAATTTTATTTCGGAAGATTTTGATATAAATATTGAATTTACAACGGAATTAATCCCGTATTTTGCATCAGGGCTTGATGATATAGCAAAATTTATATCCGAAAAATTAAAACAGCATTACAAAATAATAACAGCAACAGACTATAAAAACAGAATAGAAGAAATTTTACAGACTTATGAAATTCCCTACAGCTATGATATTAATGAAGAAAATGCGGTTTGTATAACCGATAACATAGCACTGGCGGGAAGTATTATTGAAGATTATAAGCTGATAATAATAACAGATAAGGAGTTTTTTAATAAACGGTCAAAAGAAATAACCGGAACAAGATATAACTATAAACGGGAAAACCTTGATTTTATTGAAACTTTAAATGATATTCAAGAGGGTGATTATATCGTGCATATGATTCACGGTATAGGAATATTTAAAGGGCTTACAAAACAAACAATAGATGGAGAAGAAAAAGACTATTTAACACTTGAATACGCAAGAGGCGATAAACTTCACATTCCGGCTGAACAGATAAATATGCTCTGCAGGTACAGAGGCTCCGGAAATGTCTTGCCTCCCTTATCCAAAATGGGCGGAAGCGATTGGAATAATACGAAAACAAAAGTAAAAAAAGCCGTAGAAGATGTTGCTCAGGACTTAATAAACTTATATGCTTTAAGAAAACTTTCTCAAGGTTTTGCCTTTGAACCCGATACAATCTGGCAGTACGAAATGGAGGATTCTTTCGGTTATACCGAAACCCCCGACCAGATGAAGGCAATAGCTGAAACTAAAGAAGATATGGAATCCGATAAACCTATGGACAGGTTAATATGCGGAGATGTCGGATTTGGTAAAACGGAAGTTGCAATCCGTGCAATATTTAAAGCGGTCATGTCCTCTAAACAGGCAGCTATTGTTGTTCCTACAACTATTTTAGCCATGCAGCATTATCAGACAATATCCGAAAGATTTAAACCTTTCCCCGTAAAAGTAGAGTTTTTATCAAGGTTTAAAAGTAATAAAGAGCAGAAAGAAGTATTAAGGAAGCTTCTTTTAGGCGAGGTGGATGTTGTAATAGGCACTCATAGGCTTTTGCAGGATGATGTCCAATTTAAAGATTTAGGACTTCTTGTAATTGATGAGGAGCATAAATTCGGTGTCGCACATAAGGAAAAACTAAAACGGCTTAAGAAAAATATTGATATATTAACGATGTCAGCAACACCGATACCAAGAACACTATATATGTCGCTATCAGGCATAAAAGATATGAGTATAATAAATACCGCACCGACAAACAGACTTCCTATAAAAACCTTTGTATGCGAGTTTAAAGAATCAATTATAAAAAATGCCATAAATTATGAACTTGAACGGGAAGGGCAGGTATTTTACCTTTATAACAGGGTAGAGAGCATTTATGAGTTTGCGCAAGGCTTAAAGAACTTAATGCCCAATATACGGCTTGCGGTTGCGCATGGGCAAATGGATAAAAATCAGCTTGAAACAATTATGACGGATTTCTTAAACAGGGAATATGATGTACTTTTATGTACGACAATTATTGAATCGGGGCTTGATATTCCTAACGCAAATACAATTATAATCCATGATGCGGATAAATTCGGGCTTGCCCAATTATACCAAATACGAGGCAGAGTAGGAAGAACTGACCGTCAGGCATTTTGCTACTGCACATATAAGAATTCAAAAGGTTTAACCTCGGATGCGATTAAAAGACTTCAATATATTAAGGAATTTACAACTCTCGGGAGCGGATATCAAATAGCAATGCGTGATATAGAAATCCGAGGGGTCGGCAATGTACTTGGCACAAAACAGCATGGTCAAATGGTTAATGTCGGATTTGACACGTACTGCCAGCTTTTAGAAGATGCAATAAATGAAATCCAAAACGGAAAAACGGAGGAAATAAAACCTGCAATAGTTGATATTAATGTCACAGCTTATATTCCCGATGAATGGGTAGGCTCAAAAGAGCAAAAAATGATTGAATATAAAAGATTAGCTGATGTAAAATCAATTGCAGAGCTTGATGCAATACAATCGGAGTGGAAAGACAGATTTTCCAAAATGTCGGAGCCTGTTGAAAATCTTATAAAATTAGTTCAATTAAGACTTTTAGCCTCGCAGGCGGGAATTTCTTTAATCCGCCAAATCGATACGGATATAAGAATTTATACAAATCTTTCCAAAGGCGAATGGAACATACTATCATCAAAAATTGAAAGAAATATTACGAAATATATTAAATATACAATGGCTCCAAGTTCTTGTACAGAGGGCAACAGCATATTAATTTTAAATTCGGCTTATATAAATTTTGAAGAATTGTTTAACATTCTGTCTAATTTATTTTATCATATATTAAAGATAGAATCGGATTATAATTCTAATTATAAAGGTTAGTAATTTAAGGAGAAATAAATGAATAAATTAAAAGTAATTTTAACAGTTCTATTGGCAATATTTGTTTTTACGGGCTGCTCTCTCAAAAAAAATGATGAGGCAATAGTAAAAGTAAATGATACGGTTATAACAAAAAACGATTTTGAAAAAGCATACGATTCCGTTACATCAAATAATATGTTTTCTCAAATGGGAATAGATTTAAAAAATGACAAGGAAAATGTATTTTCATTAATGATGCAGGAAAAAGTAATATCAGAATTAATAGTCAATGCGCTTGTAAATGAAGAAATGGAAAAATTAAAAATTACCGTTTCAAAAGATGAACTTGATCAGGGTGAAAAAGAAATTTTAGCTAAATTCGGTTCAAAAGAACAATTTATAGAAATTTTAAAATCAAACGGAGTAACTTATGAAAAGTTCAGAAAAGATCTGGAAGAAGAAATTAAATTAAAGAAATTTGTCGATGCAATCGGAATAGTCTCAATAGGTGAATCAGAAGCAAAAAAATACTATATGGATAATATGGATAAATTCAGATATCCTAAAAAAGTAAGAGCTTCTCATATACTTATAATGGCAAATCCCGAACAAATAAAAGCAAAATTAAAAGAAGAAAATAAAGATATTTCAGATGAAGAATTAACTAAAAAAACAGAAGAAGAAATGAACACTTTAAGACAGCAAGCAGAAGCTTTACAGGCAAAAGTAAAAAAAGCACCTTCAACCTTTGCTAAAATTGCAAAAGAAAATTCTCAAGATGTAATGACGGCAACAAGAGGCGGTGATTTGGGATTCTTTGCTAAAGATGAAATGGTCGAAGCCTTCTCTAATAAAGCATTTAATATGAAACCTAATACCATAAGCGAAGTAATTCAAACTCCTTACGGTTTTCATATTATTATGGTTACAGACAGAAAAGAAGCAGGAACATACACTTTTGCAGAAAGCAAAGCTGATATAATTAATTACCTTGAAAGTCAGGATAAAGTTGATATTCTTAAAAACAAAATAGAATCTTTAAGAAAAGATGCTAAGATTGAATATCTGGATGAAAATTATAATCCGGATAAACTTCAGGAAAAAATAAAAACAGCTGCGGCAAATAATCCGCAAGCTCAAGAAGTATTTGGTCAAAATCCTGAAGAGCAAAAGCAATAATATTATGAGCGGAGCAATAATGCTCCGCTCATTTCTGGAGAATTTATGCTTGTTAATCGCTGTGATTTAGATAATCTGATAAATAAATTAAGAGCCGAAGGCAAAACCATTGTTACTACAAACGGCTGCTTTGATATTTTGCATGTCGGGCATGTAAGGTATTTAGAAAAAACAAAAAGTTTTGCGGATGTTTTAATTGTTGCTTTAAACTCCGATAAATCGGTAAGGAGCATAAAGGGCGAGGGGCGCCCGATAAATAATGAAAACGACAGAGCCGAAGTTTTAAGTGCTTTAAGAAGTGTAGATTATGTAGTTTTATTTGATGAGGATTCCCCTCTTGATTTGTTATTACAAATAAAACCCGATGTCCATACTAAAGGTGCGGATTATACAATAGAAACTCTGCCCGAAGCAAAAGGGATAACGGAAAACGGGGGCAGAATAGAGTTTATAAGTTTTGTAGAAGGCAAATCCACTACTTCCATTATTGAAAAGATGAGAAAGAGTTAATTGTTTATCATACATTCAAGTTCATCAAATTTTCTGGTGGTTTCAGATAAATAATCATTAATTATATAACATAAACTGACTAATTTTTTATGTTTAATTTCAACTTCTCCCTCCAGAGCTTTTTCCATAACATCCATAAGGGTGCTTATCCGTTCAAGTTTAATACCGATATCAGCGGCTTTTTCGCTAAGGTTCAAATCATTGTTCTTTTTCATATTACACTTCTCTTTGCTAGTGTGATTAGTTGTGATTAATGCTAGTATAACTAACAATAATTACATGAACAAGGAATATTTACAAAAATTTGCAAAACACCTTAAAAAGTTAAGAGCAGGCAAAAACTTAACTCAAGATGATTTAGGAATAAATGGTATTTCACGTTCAATGATAAGTTTAATCGAAACAGCCCAAACCGATATTACTGTTTCAAAATTAAAAATTATAGCTGATAATCTTAATATAAAAGTAAAAGATTTGTTTGATTTTGAATAAAAAAATTAATATTTATTTATACTTTTAAATATGATAAAATAATTATATGGAAGATAATGACTTAAAAATTCAACACCTTATAAGTTTAAGAAATAATTATTTTACTTTATTTACGATTATAAGCAGTGGAATAGCAGGCTTATTCTTTGTTGATATGCAAATTATTAAAATTATCTTTTTATATATGGTCGGTATTTATTTTGATTTTATATTTTTAAGTAAATTTATTTATATCAATAATAAAATAAAAAAGCTTGTGGGAGATATTTAATATGGATTATAATTTTATTATAGGTGCTATTGCATTAATTATATTGGCAGTTATGGTAACTTATACTTTTAATAAAGTTACTCCTATTGAGAAAAAGACAGAAAATAAATAATATTTATTCTTTAGATAGTCGGTGGCAGAGTGCGACACTAGATTAAATTAGTTATGCAATTTTTAAATTAAACCCTAATGTTTTTAATATTTTAGCTAAAGTATCAACTCTCGGCACTCTTTCACCGTTGAATATTTGATATAACATAGCTCTGTCAATTCCTGCCTTTTCACAAAAGCCTGATATACTATCTCTCGATTTAATAACTAATTCCAACGAACGAAAGAAGGCATTAAAATCACCGTCATTAATATATTCCGCAAGACTTTCATTCATATATTCTTTTTGAAATTCCGTATCTTTTAATTGTTCTATTATAAAATCATTAAGTTCAGTCATTTTGATTGTCCTTTATATTTTCCAAATAACTTTTTGCTGTTGCTATATCTTTTTGTTGGTTTGATTTATCACCCGCATAAAGCAAAATTACAACTATATCATTTTTTATTGTGTAATAAATTCTATATCCCTTGCCGAAAAAGAAACGAAGTTCGTATAAATCAGGTGCAATTTGTTTATAATCACCAAAATTATCATCATAAATTCTTTCTAATCGTTTAACAACTTTTACCCTTGTGCTTAAATCGAGAGATAAAAGCCATTCCTTTACGGGTTCTTTTCCGTTTTCAAGTTTATAAAATTCTACTTATTTCATATTTATATTGTAGTGTTTTTACTACACATAGTCAAGGGAAAAGTAAAAAAGATTAAAAGATTTGTTTGATTTTGAATAAAAAAATTGTATTTTCCCTGGCCTCGTATTACAATAAATGTAATCAAAAGAGGAATATAATATGAGGGATATAGATATAATGAAGGAATACTCTTTAGAAGAGATATCACAAATAGTAGGCGGAATTTTAACAAAACTCGAAGATGTTAAAATATCAAGGTTAGGGCCTCCTTTGTTAGCGGATGAAAATACTCTGGCTCTTGCTTTAAATGAAGATGAAATAGAAAATTTATCCAAAACAAAAGCAAAAGCTGCATTAGTTCCGATAGGAGTTACCTCGGAATTGATTTCAACAATAGAAGCTGAACGACCCCGCTTAGCTATGATGAAATTACTTCATTTGTTTTATATGCCGCCTGAAAGCACAGCGGGTGTTCATCCTTCGGCTGTTGTTCATCCTACGGCAAAACTCGGAGAAAACGTTTCAATCGGGCCTAATGTAGTTATATCAAGAAATGCCTCTATCGGTAAAAATTCAAAAATATTAGCAAATACATACATAGGTCGCAGTGTTCAAATCGGCGAAAACTGCCTGTTTCACCCCGGGTGCAATATTGGCGATAACGCAATAATCGGCAACAGAGTTATTCTTCAACATGGGGTTAGTATTGCGGCAGACGGTTTCAGCTTTGTTACGGAAAACCCCAATAACGTAGAAAATGCAAGAGAAGAAGGTAAAGTAAAACAAGATAATTCAGACCAAAAAATATTTAAAATTCCTTCTGTCGGCTCGGTTGTTATAGAAGACGATGTTGAAATAGGCGCAAATACCTGTATTGACAAGGGTACAATAGAAAATACCGTAATCGGAGAGCAGACTAAAATTGATAATCTTGTTCAAATCGGTCATAACTGTAAAATCGGTAAAGGCTGTATGATTGTTTCGCAGGTCGGTATCGCAGGAAGCTGTAAGATAGGTGACAGAACAGTTATAGCAGGTCAGGTCGGCATGGCAGACCATATAGAAATAGGAAGCGATTCTATTATAATGGCAAAAGCCGGAATAACAAGGAGTTTTCCCGAAAAATCAATTCTTATCGGTGCTCCCGCTATGCCCAGAAAAGATTTTATTAAACATATGAAAACAATGAAAAAGGCTGAAGACCTTGTTAATAAATTCAAAGATTATGAACATCTTTTAAAGGAATAAGTTAATGGGGACAATCAATAAAGAAGTTATTTTAAAATCAACTGCTTTAATGACGGGGCTTGAATCTGAGGCTAAAGTCTGCCCGTCAGAAAAAAAAGGTATCCGCTTTCATTTTGCGGGTAAAACCGTAGAGGCAGATGTTAATAATATTGTTTCAACAGAGCATTGTACGGTTATCGGAAACAGTGATATTAAAATAATGCTGATAGAGCATTTTATGGCGGCTTGCGCAATATGCAAAATAACTGCACTTGATGTATATTTAACCCATTATGAACTGCCGATACTGGACGGGAGTTCTAAAACTTGGGTTGAGTCCTTTAAAAATGCGGGAATTATTGATCCTGATAATACTCAAATAAAGCTGAAAGAACCCGTTTATTACCTAAACGGCAAAACCCATTTAATTGTTTTACCTTCCGATAAATTGAATTTGACATACAGTGTAAATTATAAGCATAAAGATTTAAATAACCGCTGGGTTTCATTGGATTTAAACAATATAAACGAAATAATCGAGGCAAGAACATTCGGATATTTAGCAGAGCTTGAAATGCTACAAAACGCAGGTTATGGAAGGGGTGCAAGCATAGAAAATACTTTAGGTTTAACTGATGAAGGTTATACCGCAGAGTTAAAATCGGAATTTGAACCCGTTAAACATAAAATACTTGATTTAATCGGTGATTTTTACCTTGCGGGATGTAACATATTAAATTTTAAAGGTGAAATTATAGTAAAAGAGGCGGGGCATACCGTTCATACGATAGTTGCAAAAGAATTAAAAAATAAGTTAGTATTGGAGGCATAATGGCGGAAGAACAAGTATTACAGTTCGATATTAAAGGAATAATGGATTTAATACCTCACAGGTACCCTTTTATTTTGGTAGATAGAATAACGGAATGCGTACCGGGTAAATATTGTAAGGGGTACAAAAATTTAACCGTAAATGAAGCATTCTTTGCAGGACATTTTCCGGGCAACCCCGTATTCCCCGGTGTTTTGCAATTGGAAGCAATGGCTCAAGTATCTGCAGGATGCTTAGTTCCACTGCCTCAATATAAAGATAAATTATTCTTATATGCGGGAATTGACGGGGTAAGATTTAGAAAACAAGTAATCCCGGGTGATAAATTTGAAATTGAATCAGAACTTTTAAAAGTAAAAGGACCGATTGCAAAAGTACACGCAAAAGGTTTAGTAGATGGACACTTAGCTGTTGAGGCTGATTTAATGTTCTCAATGGTAGGTAATAAATAGGAGAAAATTATGACAATTCATAAAACGGCAATAATAGATAAAAATGCTATAATACCTGCAAGCTGTGAGATAGGTCCTAATGTTATAATCGGAGAAAATGTAATACTGGGCGAAAATGTAAAAATTATAGCTAATGCTTATTTGGAAAATTGCGAAATAGGCGACGGAACAATAATATACCCGTTTGCAAGTTTAGGTACGGCACCGCAGGATTTAAGCTATAAAGGACAAAAAACAAAAGCCGTAATCGGAAAAAACTGTATTATAAAGGAATATGTAACAATTAACCGTGCGGCAGGCGAGGATGGTGCAATTACAAAAGTAGGCGATAAATGTTTATTTATGGCATCAAGCCACGTTGCTCATAACTGCGTCGTTGAGGATGAAGCTATTTTTGCGAACTTAGCAACAATCGGCGGACACTGCCATGTCGGTAAGGGCGCATTTTTAGGCGGAATGAGTGTTTACCACCAAAATGTAAGGATTGGTGAATATGTTATTGTTTCAGGTTTTTCTGCCGCAAGAATGGATTTACCTCCATTTTGTAAGGCTGACGGACGACCCGCAATTATGCACGGGCCTAATACAATAGGTTTAAAGCGCAGAGGCTTTACTCCCGAAGAAAGAAAAAATATCAGAGATGCTTATAAAATGATTCAAGCAAGAAATCATACTTTAACAGAAACCTTAAAATTAATTGAAGAAAAATACCCGAATGATAAAAATGTTATGAGAATAGTTAATTTTATCAGAGAATCCAAAAGGGGTATTTATCTTTCAAGATGTAACGACCTTGTTGATGAAGAGGTGTAATTATGAATAATTTATGGGAAAAATATGCTAAAGTATTGGTTGATTATTCCGTAAAAGTTCAAAAAGGTGAACTTACCATAATAAGAACGGATTCCTATCAATCTCAGCCCTTAGTTAAAGAAATATATAAGCAGGTGCTTAAAAAAGGCGGATATCCTGTTGTAAGAATGGGTGTGGAAGGCTTAAACGAAGTATTTATAAAAAATGCAACTGATGAACAGCTTGAGTATATTGACCCTATGACAGAGCTTGAATATGATAAAGCTAAAAATTTAATATCAATAGGCGCTCCGTTAAATGTAAAAAATATGGCAAGATGTGATTCCAAAAAGCTTGCAAAACGGTCAGGTGTGATGAAACATTTATCTGAAAAAATGTTAAAAAGATCGGCAGAAGGCGATTTAAAGTGGGTTATAGCGGATTTCCCCACACACGCACTTGCTCAGGAAGCTAAAATGTCACTTGAAGAATACACTGAATTTTTAATAAAATCCTGTTGGCTTCACTTAGATGACCCCGTTAAAAAATGGCAGGAAATAGGGGAAACACAAGAAAAGATTGCCAATTACTTAAATACTAAATCAAAAATCCATATAACGGGCGAAAAAACAGATATTACATTTAATGTTGCAGGCAGAATTTGGAAAAGCTGTGCGGGCGAATGTAATTTCCCCGATGGTGAAGTTTATACATCACCTGTTGAAGACAGTGCTGAAGGGCAGATTTATTTTGATTTTCCGCAGATTTACCACGGAAATGAAGCTCAAAAGGTTCTATTAACACTTAAAAACGGTAAAGTTATTGATGCAAAAGCCGAAAAAGGCGAAGACTATTTAAATAATATGCTTGATATGGATGAAGGTTCAAGATTTGTCGGCGAAATTGCAATTGGTACAAATGAAATGATACGGGATGTAACGGGTAACATTTTGTTTGACGAGAAAATCGGCGGTTCAATTCATATGGCAGCAGGGGCATCATACCCTGATACGGGCGGGAAAAATGTATCAGGATTACATTGGGACTTAATTAAAAATATGAAAAACGGCGGAAAAATCTTTGCCGATGATGTCCTTATTTATGAAAACGGAAAATTTTTAATTTAAGCTTTATTTAAACTTTTATAAGCTTTTACAACAACTTGGGTTCTGTCTTCGACCCCGAGTTTTTGTATTATACTGCTGACGTGGACTTTGACGGTATTAATGCTTACATCTAAAATTTTTGATATCTCATTGTTATTTAAGCCTTCACAGATATATTCCAATACTTCTTTTTCCCTGTCGGTAAGATTATATTCTTTATCAAAATTATCAGTATATGACTTTTTATCCTTTGCGACTGCATTTAATACTACATTTGAAATTTTTGGGTCAAACCACGCAGCCCCTTCAATAACAGATAAAACCGTATCTGCCAGTTTTTCGGGATTTATATCCTTTGAACAGTATGCGCTTGCCCCTGCTTTTATTGATTCTATAACTTCTTCTTCGCTGTTATGAGAGGTTAAAATAATTATTTTTATTTTATTATTTATTTTTTTAATTTCTTGAGTTGCTTCAATACCATTCATATTAGGCAGTCCTAAATCCATAATAACGGCATCAATTTTATGTTTTTTGCAAAGTTCAATTGCATCTTCAGCATTTGAGGCTTCATAAATTTCTTTTATGAACTCTTTTGATTCAAAAGCTGTCTTAAGCCCGAATCTTATTAACGTGTGATCTTCTACAATAAGTATGTTATACATATTCTACCTTACATAATACCGATTAAAAATTTCCGTTATATTTTTTTCTTTTTGGGTCGATTTATCATTTTGAAGGATATCCGCAAACTGTTTCAGGGTTATTGCGGAAAATATTTTTCTGTCTTTTTCTTTTAATGTCATTTTATATTCGCTTATAAGAATGTCAATTATAACATCGCAGGGCAGAGATAAAAATGTATCAACAATTTTACCGTCAAAATGTTTATTTTTGCCGTCAATCATTATTTTTAGTGCATCAGAAATAGGCATTCTGTTACGGTAATGACGAACTGATGTTATTGCATCAAATACATCGCTTACGGCAAGTATTCTTCCGCCTAAAGGAATTTCTTCTCCTTTTAACCCTCTAAAATAACCGCTTCCATCGTATTTTTCATGATGAGATGCCGCAATTTCGGTAATTTCCGTAAATGATGAATTAATATTTGTTTTTCGCAAAATATCATAAGTAATTTTAACGTGTTCTTTTATATGTTCATATTCTTCTTTTGTAAGGGCGCCTTTTTTCTGTAAGACTGCATCTCTTATCCCTATTTTACCAATATCGTGGAGCATTGCCGCTTTTGATATTATTTGGGTTATATCACCATTTAATCCGAGTTTTTTTGAAATTAGCTCGGAATACAGCCTTACCCTGTTTGAATGACCAAGTGTTATTTTATCTCTTGCATCAATAGATGCAGCTAAGGTATCTATAAATCCGTCAAAGATTTCTTTTTGCTCTTTTAACATCTGCTGTTGAATGTTAAACAATAAATTATTTTCTATCGCAATACCCGCATTCGTACCTATAGCAAGTAAAATTTCTTCATCATCAGCCGTAAAGTCGCCGTCTTTTTTATTTAATACCTGAAAAGCGCCTATAATCTCAAATTTTATGTTTCTTATAGGCATACAAAGCATATTGTATGTTTTATATCCCGTATGTTTATCTATTTCCTTATTAAAACGGCTGTCATTGTAGGCATCTTTTATTCTTATTGTCTCACCCGTTTTAACGGCATAACCAGCAAAACCTTTATCAGCGGAAAATCTTATTTCTTCGCTTTCCATTCCGAGTGCGACTTTTGACCATAATTCGTTTTTGTCTTTATCATATAAAAATACACTGCATCTGTCGGCATTTAATACTATTTTTGTTTGTTCCGCAATAGTTATAAGCAGTTTATCAAGATTTGACTCGGCATTTACCGTTCTTGCTATTTCAGAGAGTGCATTTAACAGTGTTGTATTTTGTTTTTTATCTGATGAACTGTCTTCTTTGTTTATCTTATTTGGTATTGCACTGTTTGAACTTACAAAATTTTCATATAGTTCTTTTATTTCTTTATATAATTTTTCGGGGATTTCTTTTGATTTTATTTGAGCTGCTTTTTCTATACATTCATATGCCATTTTCGTATTTTGAAGTTTTATATATGTTAAAGCAAGTAATTCATTTACTTTTATGTATAAAATCGGATAATCTTTCAGTTCGTTGCAGCAGTATGTAAGATAAAATAAAGCTTCATTATATTTATTTTCCATATAATAAATTTGCCCGAATGCAAATTTATTTATTGCTATAATTGATTTTTGTCCGCAGTTTTGAGCAAGAAACTTTGAATCTTCTAGCAAATAAAGTGATTTAAAATAACTTTCGGGATTAAGTATATACTTAATTAACCCCAATAAAGATAAACAAAGTGAAACATTTGGTATATCTTTTTTTGCAAGAAATATTTTATGAGCTAAAGATAAATTTTCTTCAGCTTTTGTATATTCTTCATTTGCGTATTGATAAACAGCCTCTTTGAGGATATTAAAAACATTATTTATAATTTCTTTTTGTTTTGTTTTCTGTTTTAAGACCATATCATTCCTTAACAAATTTATAGTTTCATTATACAATATATTTTATAGTTTTGTAATATGGGCAAAAATGGAAAAAGTAAGTATTATAATTCCTGTTTACAATGAAAAAGATACTCTCCTTGATTTATTAAGGATAGTTGAAAAAACAAATTTTTGCGGATTGGAAAAAGAAATTATTCTTATTGATGATGCATCAAATGATGGTTCAAGAGAAATTTTATTAAGCATTAAAGACAGATATAAAATATTTTTTCATGAGAAAAATAAAGGAAAAGGCGCTGCAATAAGAACTGCATTTAAATATTCAACGGGTGATTATGTTGTTATTCAAGATGCCGATTTAGAGTATTCTCCGTCGGATTACGACAGTTTATTGCCGTTATTAATAAATAATGAAGCGGACGTTGTATATGGTTCAAGGTTTAAAAATGAAGAAAATCTTAAAAATTTTATGTTAAAAAACAAATTGGCAAATATGTTTTTGACTGTTTTAACAAATATATTATACGGCTCAGCTATATCTGATATGGAAACCTGCTATAAAGCTTTTAAAAAAGATGTAATAAAAAATATAAAAATTAAATCTGACAGGTTTAATTTTGAGCCTGAAATAACTGCAAAAGTATTGAAAAAAAAGTATATCCTAAAAGAAATTCCCATAAACTATAACGGCAGAGGTCATCAAGAAGGTAAAAAAATCGGCTGGAAAGACGGTCTGCAGGCTATTTTTACTCTTATTAAATACAGATTTACGGATTAGAGGTTAATTTGAAAAAATCAATTTTATTATTGTTATTATTATCATTTATCGGATTAAGTGCTTATGGCGCTAAATATAAGGTTAATACGGGCGGTAAAGTTACCTCCGAAACAGGTCAGGTGCAAAATTCTGGGAATACCGTTAAAAATGTTATCAATAACTTTCAGGCAAGCCCTTATGTCGCAAGCAGGCAGGCTAATAAAGAAGGTGTCGGTATAATTAACATCGTTATGGACTACTCGGGCAGTATGTACGACTGGATACAAGCTGCACAAATGTATATGACCGCTATTGTTCAACAGCTGCCTTCCAACACAAAAATAGGTTTTAGAGTTTTCGGGCATGACGGCGGAAATAATCCATATACACCTGTTTTGGGCAAAGTAAAAAATGTTATTCAGAAAAAAGACGGAAAATATAAGGTTCAAACCGCTAAATCGTCATATTTAGGGTCGACTTCAGGCTCTTGTTCGGCTACTAGCCAAGTTGCAAAAGTTGAAACAAGTAATCCTTCTGCACTTTATAACGGAATGCGCTCAGTCGGTATAGGCGGTTCTACTCCGCTCACCCTTGCTCTTGAACAGGCTGTAAATAACGACTTTTTAGGAATGGATAATACTACACCAAAGAAAATAATTCTTATAACCGACGGCGGTGAAAACTGCGGGGGCGACCCTTGTGCTTTTGCCAAAAATCTTATGGCAAAAAGAAAAGATATCATTATTGATGTTGTTCTTGTGTCGTCTTATTCAAGGTCATTAACTTGTGTATCATCTTTAACGGGCGGAAAATTTTATAATCCTATTGATGTTCCAAGCTTTATGAATGTACTGTCAGAGTCAATGCAGGAACCTGCTGATAATGTGCCTGTGCCGCAGGAAAATAAACAGCCCGATCAGCAGTACGAGTTTATTAAAGATTAACTTAAATCTACTTGAAATCTTCCGCCGTATATTTGAACGGTTAAACGTAATGTTTCATTTTTGTAGCCCGAGGGCGGAGGGTTATATGCGGGATTATTCATTACGGCTGAATACACCGCATCATTTAAACTGTCATTATCAGATTGAATAGCGAAGGCTCTATTTGTTAATTTGCCTGATGAGTTTATTTTAAATGTAATTACGCATTTTCCGTCGCCTATAACTTTTGTAAAATCAATATCTGAGGTTATTCTGTTTCTGAGTGCTATTTTGTATTGAAGTAATTCTTTTTGCATTTCAGCCGTATTAACTTTGGGTGTTGGAGTTAATGTTTTATCAGCGGGGAGTGATTTTGAAGGATTTTGAGTTTGAGTATTTTGCTGGGGCTGCGAAGGTTTTTGCACCTGTGGCTGAGTTGTTGCAGGTTGAGGCTGAGTTTGTTTTTGTATAGGCTGTGATTGAGTTTGAGTTATCTTAGGAAGTTTAGTTTGGGTTTGTTTTGGTTTTACAGGGATTTGTGACTGCTTTTTAGGTTCTGCCTTTGCTTTCTGTTTGGCTGTAGTCTTTTGATTAGAAGCAGGTTTTGCTGTTTCTTTAGTTATTATTTCTATTTTATTTTCGGAATGAGGAATGTATATTGAATTATCTTGTTCTGTATTTATTTCTGTGCTTTGTTGTTGGGATGCTTCATGTTTTGATATTTCAGTTTGTTCTTGTACATTTTTGGCTGTCTTTGTTTCTGTTTTTGATATATTTTTTAAATGAAAAATTCCTATAATTATCAAAAGAATACATAAACCTAATATGCAGGATAAAATTATGTATGTGTAGTCTTTTTTAGGTTCAGTCGGAATTTCAAAACGGGGTGTTGTTTCATCAGAGTTTTTTTTGATTACTTTTTTATTTGTTTCTTTTTTTGCTGAAGCAGAAATTATTCCTATTTCTTCAAAATTATTATTTCCGCATTCACAAAACGGAGGTTTATCTTTATATTCTTTTCCGCAGTCCGTACATTTATACATATATTGCCTTATTTCTAATTTGTTATTTTTTCGGTATCACTATAGTCTTGAGGAGTTGAGTATTTTGCAGTTTTAGATATTTTCCATGCGCCTTGCGCCGTTGTTGTATATCTTTTTGAGCCTTGAGGGAAATTTAATATTTCCTTACCCTGATAGCTTCTTATTACGGGCGCTATATATTGAATAGCATAGGGGGTATACTCCGGGGTCGTTGACCAGGTTTTTACATTGTTTATTTTACCATATTTATCAACATCAAATGAAAATTTAAATATTATCCCTTCTTGTATTGAGGGTAATTTTACATCGTTCATTATTTTATTTTGAAGGTCAGAGCGCCATTTATTCCATAAGATTACTTCTTCTTCTTCCGTTAATTCTTTTGGCTCGGTGCTTTTTTGAACTATCGTATTTTCTTTTTTAACATCAGGCAGGGTTTGTGTTTTTACTGGAGTTTGAGTTTGTTCTTGTTTTACTGCTTTTGCAGGTGTTGTTGTTTTAACTTCAGATTTTGTTTGTTTTTCAGGGATACTCATTTGTTTTTGTACGGTTGACTGTTTTTGTGATGAGGTTGTTTTTTGAGGTATTTGTTTTATTGTTGTTTGATTTTTTGTAACCGGATTGATTGTATTTTTTACCTGTTCTGATTTAGTTGTTATTTCAGGTTCATCTTTTATGGTTTTTATTTTTTGTTCATACCTGTTTTGGGTTTGGACTGTATTTACCTGAGTGGGAATATTTTGGGTTTCTTCTTTTTTTGTTTGTTCTTGCTCAGTTATTTCAAAATCGGAATTATAAACAAATAATTTTTTATGCATATCAGGCTGTTTAACCCCGATAACCAGTGTTAATATTACTAATATTATAATTACTGTAGTTAAAAAAATCCTTTGCAAAATTATCTTTCCATCTTAGCTAGTAATTCATTGCCCGTATCAATTTGAAATTTTGTTTTACTAAGCATAAAAGTTTCTGCTATAAGTAATGCTGTCGGAACTAATGCACCTAAAAAACTTATTAAAATTCCCGTAAAATCTTCGCCCATTTCCTGCATAAAATATGATACATTCATTGTAAATTCAATAAATATAATACATAGACCTATGATAAAAGAACGACGTAAATCCATATTGAGCTGTTTTATTCCCTGTAAACCGTATATTCTTACTCCATGGGTCATGTAATCGCTAAATCCGTCATTTTTTATAACATTTGATGATTGAATTTTTCTGTTGCATAAAAACGCATTTACAAATATAAAAAATGCAAAAATTATCATAAATGAAGCAAGAGATAAAAACACGGGACTGAACTTTAATGTGGATATCCTTATCCAGCCTGCAGCTTCGGGGAAACACATTGCAAGTGTATTAGATACTCCGTATGCCAGAAAGGGAGCAGTTAATATTCCTAAAAATATTTCAAATCCTGATTTTACCTGCAAATTAAATAAAGTATCTTTTAAATTATTTATGTGTGCTTTACTTAGAGTATTTATATATCTTTCTATCCATTGACGGTATTCTCTTATGACCAGTTCAAAGTCTTCTCTATACTCGTATTTATTGAGTTCTTTGGATAATTCAACATTATTAAACTTATAATATCCGCATCCTATGCCTATTATTACGCAAATAAGAGTGAAAAATAACGATAGAAATACCGCAAAAAACGGCATCGTTTTCGGGCTTACATAGTATAAAAGATTTATAATATAAACTCCCGAGTAAAATAATACGGAAAAAACAAGCATAAGTTTTTCTCCGATATATGCACTTATCGGGGCTTGTGAGGTTCTGTTTTGAAGCATTAAAAATATTCCCTGCTTAAATACAAGCCCTATTGCATATATAAGAAGAGAAAATACAACTATAAGCTTAATATTGACAGGCATTTGAAGAATATTTCCCGCTTCTTTTATCGGCAGTCCCGCAAAATAATTGGCACACCCGAATGCTAATAAGATTGAAGCCAATATCAATGCAATATGAAGCAGTATGCCTGTTTTGGAGTTCATTGATAATTTATGCGTCAGATCATTTATGTTGTAATAAACCTCTTTTATTATGGAAGTTCTTGCTTCTTCAATTTCTGTTTTTCGTTTTTCAAGTTTTAATTTTGCAGCAGTATTAACTTTTTCGCCGTAGAAATCTTTTAAATCTTCTTCCGTAAGCTGTTCTGAAGCAACTTTAAATCCGCCCGAGCCTTCATTTATTCTTATTTGAATAAATTCATCGGAATCTTTAACAAGCAGTCTGCAGGTTTTATCAACTTCTATAGTTTGAGGAAGAGGAGCACCTTTAAACAGAATATTTTTACAGTTAAACTGATTTAAAATTGTACATCTGTTTTTTTTAATATCGTATTTAATTGTGAGCATAAAATCAAAACCGAAATTTACGCAAAAATCGTAGCCTTCTTTAGATGAAATATTCACAAGTTCTTTATCTTTAAAGGTTTTTTCACTGTTTTTTGTGATAACGGAAAATGTCATTTATGTCTCCCTTACAAAAGTTATTAGTAGTTAATAACAACATCAATATTATTTTGAAGAACAACTTCAACGGTAGTAAATGAGGGGATTTCGGCATCAATACCTTTATCTGCGGCAGAAGTAATAAGCGCACCGCCGCCGCCCATGCCTGCACCTATTGCAGCGCCCTGCCAAATATTTTCGGCACCGCCGCCGCCAATAAGCCCAAATAATGCGCCGACTGCAGCACCGACTAAAGCCGAGGTCGCTACTTTCTGTGCTGTTGAACTTACTATTCCGTCATTTGATACATTAAAATCTATTTGTTTTGTTGTTATATCGTAGGTTTTACCGTCAGGTGTTACTATTTTATTAAATGTTATTCTTACAAATCCGTTTCTCATAGCATATTGTGCGTGATGGGCTTTTATTACCTGACCGTAAAGAATACTTCCCTGAGCAGCTATTATGTGGTTATCTTTTGTTTTCCAGTCGCTGTTTAATACACCTATAATGTTATCCCCCTCATTGGCGGTTGCCGTATTGATTGCGTTTTGTAAATATACATCAAGTGTATCGCCTTTTCCGACTTTGCCCACGTAACCTGAAAGTGTAGTAGATGGCTGTGCTTTAGGAGAATTTGTCGTAACCGTATTTGGCGATGAGGGTTTAGGTTCATCAAAGCTGTATGTTTTCTTTTCGCCTGTCAAGGTTCTTCTTGCTATTTGTGAAAAGTTATTTATCTGAACCGCATTTTCGCTTTCAGAGTATGTATAATCTTGTTTTTTTATATTTTTTATTATTGCTTTATTGAGTTTTTTGCTTGAGTTATTTGATTCATAATAATAAAATAAATTTTTTCCGTCCTGCTGAAATACTATTACCGCATAATCATTAGGGTCATCAACAGGGATTGCCAAGTATGGATTTTTCTTTTGTATTTTATAATCCTTTTCCGTAATAATTCTTTCAGTCTGCGTGGATATTGATGATTTATCCGCATTATAAATGTAATAAAGCTTACTTAATGCGAAACAGGGATTAACGGTAAAAATCATATAAATTAAAGTAACAATAAATGCAATATATCTTTTCATAAAAATGCCCTTTTTTTGGAAGTTCCAACATTATTCATATTATACAATAATACAGAATTTATTCAAAAGTAAACTTAAAAATAGTATGGTTAGGGATGTTTTGACTTATTAAAAGATTTATACCTGAATTGTAAGAAATTTGGGGATAAAATGCACATTAATAAAATACTCTGTTTTATTGTGTTTTTGGCTTTATTTAAAGTTGGATGTGCTTTTGCCGTTGAAGTTGACAGCTATGGTGAATTTATAGATACATATAGGTCAGGCCCTAAAGACGGTGAAATAAATCTTGAATGCAATGTGAATATGGATTGTAACTTGGGCTGCCCCGCTTGCGACTTAAAAATAGAAGGGAATGATAATACAATAGACGGTAATGGCTGCGGGGGTATTGTGCTTGAACATAACAGAAAGCTTTCCGCCGAGGATGTTACCATGCAAAATTTTACGGACGGGCATGGCGCTGTCTTAAATAATACCGAAGGCTGCAGTGTAGAAAAGTTTAGCGGTAATTTTGTAAATAATTTCTCGGATGGTGAAGGCGGGGTTATTTACAATGAATCCTCCATTGTTCAAACAAACGGCAGGTTTAGAAATAATCAATCAAACAACAATGGCGGTGCTATTTGTAATTTGCAAAATGCGGATATCGGCAGTGTATCAGGTGAATTTGACAATAATGTAACTACAAAAAGTACGGGCGGAGCGATTTGTAATTTCGGAAAAATGGGAAATGTTAATGCCTATTTTAATTCAAACAGGGCGGATGAAGGACAGGGCGGTGCTATAGCAAATTACGGCAATATAGATTCCGTTCAAGGCAATTATGAAAATAACAGCTCTTATATTTCGGGCGGGGCGGTTTATAATTCGGGTTCTATAGGCTCATTAAAAGGAAATTTTACGGGAAATTCTACAACGGAAAGCGCTGATTTTGTGGGAGGCGGCGCTGTTTTTAATTACGGAAATATTGATAAACTTTCGGGTACATTTAAAAATAATACTTCAAACGGTATGGGAGGCGCTATCCATAATGCTTACGGTACTATAAATATTGTATCTGATGAAGAAGATGTTATATTTTCGGGTAATAGCGATAGTACAGGTTCTAATGCAATTCATAATGACAGCGGAACAATTAATTTAAATGCCTCAAATAAAAATATTGTTGTAAATGACAAAATTTCGGGCTATAGGTCATATACTGATGCAGTAATAAATATTAATTCGCCTGAAATATCAGCGGATAATTCAGGGGTGGTTGAATTAAATAACGAGATTGCGGGTAATACGGTTAATATGTTTTCGGGAACATTAAAAATAGGGCATAGCAATGAAACAGGCGGTTACGGAAATTTTACGAATACTGCGAATTTTAACTACTTTGGCGGAACGGTTGACCTTCGTGATGAAGATATTCATAATACCAATTTCGGTAATTTAACTTTGCATAACAATATGGACTTAAAACTAGACGGGAGTTTTGAGGATTTTTTATCGGATACTTTTACGGCAGATTCCTTTGTTTCTAACGGCTATAATATTGATATAACTGATATTTTACTAATGAGTGTAACGGAGGAAAAAAAGTTTACCATCTCGCCTATCGGCGACAGCATTGATGAAAGTGTTCGGGATTTATTAAAGGAGGCAATAGTATATTCTGCGGGAGATGTTATAAATTCGCCTGTTTACCGCTACAGAACTTATTATGTTCCTTCTGAAGGCTTAATTTATTTTGAACGGATAGAAAATGATAAGTTTAATCCTTCTGTTTTAGCAAGTGCCGTCGCCGCTCAGCTCGGCGGATATTTAACCCAGCTGAACTCCTACGAGGAAGCCTTTAGAAGAATGGATATGTATATGCTTTTAACAAAACAGCAAAGACTGAATTTAAAAATGATGAATAAATATGCCTCGTCAGATACAACAACCGTTTTAACTTCCGAGGTTACTCAATACGAAAATAAATGCGGATGGATTAGGCCGTATTCTATTTTAGAAAAAGTCCCGCTAAAAAACGGGCCTAATGTATCAAATGTTGCTTACGGCACATTTGGGGGCTTGGAATCGGATTTAATAGAATTAAAAAGAGGCTGGGATTTAATCTGGGGTCCTTATATAGGTTATAACGGCTCTCATCAGGCATATAGAGGAAATGACATCTAACAAAACGGCGGGACTGTCGGCGCTGTAGCTATGGCATATAAGGGGAATTTTTATTCGGGCGCAACCGCTAATATCAGTTCTAACGGGTGCAATGCTTCTACAATGTACGGAAGTGAAAATTTTGCTATGCTTATGACGGGAATTGCCTCAAAAAGCGGTTATAATTGGGAATTAAAAGAGGGTAAGTTTATAATTCAGCCCAATTATTTAATGTCTTATACATTTGTTGATACATTCTCTTATAAAAATGCAGCAGGCATAAATATTAATACAAAGCCATTATTTGCAGTTCAAATAGCCCCCGGGGTTCAATTAATGGAGAATTATAATAACGGCTGGCAACCATTTGCTAATGCCTATATGGTTTGGAATATCCTTGATAAGGCTGAATTTAAAGCTAATGATGTATCACTCCCCGTATTAAGTGTTAAACCTTTTGTTTTATACGGGGTAGGTGTTAGAAAAGTTATGGGTGAAAGATTTACGGGATTTTATCAAACCTACGTTACAAACGGAGGAAGAAACGGGGTAGGAATTAATTTCGGCTTAAGGTGGAAAGTCGGGAATTAATCCTCTTTTTTCAATTTGTATTTAAACATTACAAAAATACTTATTATGACTACAATTAAAGCGGAATATTTTGAAATATTATAATCAATATTAAATCCGATTTTTGAATTTAAAATGAAAAATGTTGTTATAAAAATATAAAATAACCCCGGAATTAAGGTCATAAAATAGTTTTTCTTATTTTTATATAAGTAAACCGTCGCATATAAAAATGTAGGAACGGCTATTAATTGATTTACAAAGTTAAAGTATCTCCAAACAACCGTAAAACTTCCCGCATTTGATTTTGCCCAGAAAATAACGGAAATTATAATAAATGCAATCGGAATAATTATTAATAACCGATTTTTAATTTTTGTTTGATTTAATCCGAAAGCCTCGCCTAAAATCATCCTTAAGCCTCTTAATGCCGTATCACCCGAAGTTATAGGCAATACAACAACTGCAATTGTTACAACAAAAGCGAGGAAAGGAAAAACAAATACATCAGCTATACTGTTTATAACATTAACACTTCCTATCAAATTTTGAGGTACAAGGTTTAAAGAATAGACATGCATAGCTCCTGCCGCCCAAACCATTGCAATTAATGATTCTATACACATCATCCCGTAAAAAACCTGCCTGCCTTCTTTTTCGCTTGCTATGGTTCTTGAAATAATTGTTGACTGAGTAGAATGAAACCCCGATAATAATCCGCAGCTTACCGTCATAAAAAATATCGGTAATATATGGACTTTCATCGGATGTTCGTTTAGATGCGCAAAATTAATATTTTCTAAATTTATTCCGTGAGTAAAAAATCCTATAACAACAAGCCCCGTTCCCGTCAACAGTAAAAGCCCGAATAACGGATAAAATCTTCCTATTATCTTATCAATGGGAAATAAAGTAGCTAAAATGTAATAAATCGCTATAACGGAATATATACTTATAATTATCGGATTAGAAAGCGAAAAATCACTTTGATTAAAAAACCTCTCAGCCATTAAATCACCTGCAGTATAAACAAACACAGAGGCTAAAAGTAAAAGCATAACGGATACCACAACTATAAAAAATCCGTATGAGCCTTTACCCAGATATTTTTTTATGAGTTCGGTTATCTGCGCACCGTCATTTCTTACGGAAAGCATTCCGCTGAAATAATCGTGCACCCCGCCCATTAAAATACAGCCTATCGGAATTAACAAAAATGCGACAGGCCCGAATAATATCCCCTGTATTGCACCTAAAATAGGCCCAAGCCCCGCTATATTTAACAGGTGTATAAGCATATTTTTATTTCGGCTTAACGGAACAAAGTCCACACCGTCATTAATGTTTTCGGCAGGGGTTTTTACATCTTCAATACCAAACTGCTTTTCGGTGTATCTTGAATAAAAAATATACCCGATTACCAATATTAAAATTCCAAATAAAAAAGTTAACATATATTGAATTATATCATATTTTTTAACATTGATTTATCATTTATCCGTGTGTTAACATTCTAATAAAAAGGAAATAATATGTTTAAAACAAAATTAAGAATTTGTTTATTAATTTTAATAATATTTTTTAGCGGACTTTATGCCGGAGAAAAAGTAAATGAAAACGGATTAAATTATGATGTTTCAAAAATTGCAATAAATGTAATAAATAAAACATCTTCCAAAGATATAGAATACAAAAAACAAATCCTTAAAGATTGCGGAAATGAAAATTATACACTTGAAAATCTAAGTCCTGTAGTGGGGCCCGATGAACTCACTAAATTCATCAAAGCAAATAATAATAACCCTGATATTTATACACCCTCCGAAGAAAACAGACAAAACGGAAAATTCAGAGCTAATTTTCATATTCATACAACAAATTCCGACGGATCTTTAACCGTTGAACAACTTTTAAATACCGCATTAGAATATGCAAAAACTCTGCCCGAAAACGAATATATGTATATAGCTGTTACTGACCATAATACGGTTTTAGGTGCTCAGGATATAATAAGAGTTTTGCAAAATAACCCCGGGAAATACTCAAAATTAAGAATTATCCCCGGAATTGAAATTTTTACTGAGTATAAGGGTGATAACTCAGGGAAAAAAGATGTCGGAATACATGTTTTAACTTGGTGTATTAATCCTTATAATGAATTTTTGGCTAAGGAATTCCATAAAAATAATTTAAACGATAAATGGAATTATATGTCAAAAGATTTTGACGGTGTTATAAAAATGATGAAAGAATACGGAATTGTAGGAGTTGCACATCCTGCAAGGTATTCTTATGAAATGGGCGATATAAGATATGAATATGCAAAAGAAATGCTTGACAGGTATATTAAGGCGGGTAAATCCGATAAACCTTTATTTATTGAAGGTTTTTACCAATCATATCCCGATTTTTATGATGTTCAAAATGATAAAGAATTTCAAAAATATTATAATTACATAAATTCCTATGCAGATGAAATAAAAATCAACAAAACAGGAAGCACTGATACACACGGAACTTCAATATTTCACCATTAAAGTACACTTATTATATGATGTAATAATTTAAAGATATAATTATAATTTTAATTGTATCAGTAAAAAAGGCACAAAAATGCTTCCTATAGTTACTCAAGAACAATCAAGTTTATGTTTTGCGGAAATTTTTCAGGATGTCCACGGCTGGCGGAAAAAAATGATTCACTACATAAAAGACGAAAATCCCGAAATAAATTCTGCTATTATAGAAGCTGCACAAAATACTGATTTAGACCCTAAAGCTGTTGCGCTTGGTGCATATATGACATACATTCTGCTTGAAACAGCAATGAAAGAAGAAGCAGGACAACAGGTTTTTTCTATTGACGATAAACAATAGTTTTATTGGATTTGTTCATTTTTTAATACATATATAAAGTCATCGACAAGTTTTTCATTCCATCTTTGACCCGATTCTTCTTTTATAATTTTAATTATTTCATCTGCCGTATATGCACTGCGATATGGTCTATCCTGCGTCATTGCATAAAAAGCATCTACCAATAAAACTATTTGCGAAGTTATAGGAATTTCTATACCTGATTTTTTTGAAGGATAACCTTTACCATCCCAATATTCATGATGGTTTTCAATAATAGGTATTACATCTTGAATATTTGAAATAGGTTTTAATATTTCTCTTGCCGCTATTAAAGGATGCTGATGTATAATTGTTTTTTCTTCCTCCGTTAAAGGTTCTTTTTTATTTAAGATTTCTTCGGGTATCATTATATTTCCGATATCATACAATAATATTGCAATTTTTAATTTATCAATTTCTTCTTTAGGCAGATCCAATCTTTTTGCTAACAGTACGGCTAAAAGTTGTTTTGATTTTGTTGTACCGGGTTTATACATTTGGTTATAGGTCTGAGATATCATATCGACTACCGAATATAAGATATCATTTGAATTTTTATCCTCTGTTTTAATTCTTTGAAGTTTTTGTTTAATAGATAAAGCAATATTTTCGCTGACAGGAATTCGCTTTTTGGAAAGAATATCCATAAATGTTTCAACAGCAACTTTCTGCCAATCAACATCAGTGCTGTTTTGGGCGATTTGAACCTGATTTCTTCCGTTCACTTTTGCTTTATACATAGCTTGATCGGCAAGTTCTATAAGTTCATCAATTCTGTCTGAATGTTCCAAAAATGTTGCGACACCAACACTTGCGGTAATACCGCCTATAGTATCAAGCACCTGATTTTCAATTGATTTTCTGATTCTCTCTGCTGCAATAGCGGCACCTGATGAATCAACCCCGGGCAAAAGCAGGTTAAATTCTTCTCCGCCTATTCTTGCAGGTATATCTATTGAACGGGCTTCTCTTTTTAATACATTTGCGATTGTCTTTATGGCTAAATCCCCATACTGGTGGCCGTAGGTATCATTTATTTTCTTTAAATAGTCTAAATCCATTGATATTATTGAAAACTGCTGTTTTAACCTTAATGACCTTTCCGCTTCTTTTATCAGATTTTCTTCAAAATATCTTCTGTTATATATTCCTGTCAAAGGATCTGTAATAGCTTGTTTTTTAACTTCTTCAAACAGACCTGCAACCGTTATTGCAAGTTCAATCTGATTGGCAAATAAAGACAAAAAGTTAGTTTCGGTATCCGTTATCCCGTCCCTTTCAGAACTTACAAGCACACATCCGAAATTTTCATTTCCGCTATGCAAAGGTACTACCGTACAGCTTTTTGAAGTCATAGCATTACATGCCTGTATTAATTGTTCCTCCGTTAACCTCGGGAACAACATTTTAACCATCCCTTTTATATCGGGTGTTGAATATATTTTTCTTTCATTTATTGATTTAGCAAGCAGTGAATTTTCCAAATACGGTATTTTATATGTTTCTTTAGCCTCATCAATTTGCAAAAATATATTATTAACGATTTTACTGACGGAGGAAGATTTTACATTTAAATAAGGATATTTACAATTTTCTGTTTCAAGTTTTAATATGCAGGCAAAATTATACCCCATATCTTCGTGCAGAATACTTACGATTTTATCAAGCATACTGGATAAGGGCTGGGAAGAATTCATCATTTCCCAAACCGTATTTAAGGTTAAAATGGTTTGATTAGCCTGTTCAAGTTCTTTTGTTCTTGCCGCAATTTCTTCTTCCAATGCAATATTTTTAGCATAAACATCGGCAAAATCTTTGCCCTTTAAATATATTGAACCATCAAGTTTATTTATTTGTCCCAGTATATCTTTAAAACCGCTGAATATTCCCACGAACCTGCTACCCGATACTTTTTTAATTATTATATACCCGTTTTTATATTATTGTAATACTTTTTTAAGAATTTGTATAACTTTATCAGATTTTATTGAATATGTGCAAAGATTTTTATCGCCGTTTAAGGGGCAATTTTTTTTCATACAAGGAGAACATTCAAGCTCTGATGAAATTGAATAATAATTATCACCTAAAGGTTTTGTTCTTGAAGCAGATGTTGCAAAAAATAAAGTTACTATTTTTTCAGCACCTGATGCCCATGCTATATGACAGCTCCCTGAATCGGGGCTTAAAACCAAATTAGAGTTTTTATAAATATATACTAAATCTTCTATTGTTGTTCTGCCTGATAAATCTATAATATTTCCGCCAATTATAAATGAAAGAATTTGTGATGTATATTTTTTTTCTTTTTCTGATGCGGTTATTATAATATTACATTCATCTTTAAACGCATTTATTACATCCACCCAGCCTTTTATATGCCAGTGTTTGTTTTTCCAAGTTGTCGCAGGCGCAATTACTATTGTTTTTTTTGTTCTGTCAAGATTATCAACTATATATTTTATTTCATCAGAGCATTTTAAATCAGGTATTACTATGGAAGGAGTTAATTCCTCACAGCCTAAATATTTTGCAAATTCCAAATTTCTTTTTACTACATGGAAATATAAATCAAATAATTTTCTGCCGGTTTTTATTATTTCATTTGAAAATATCCAAGATAATTCTCTTCCGCCATCTAAAGTAATTTTTCTTTTTGCGCCCGATAATCCCATTATTACTGCGCTTTTTAATAATTGCTGAGTATCTATTACAATATCATATTTTTCTTTTCGGATTTTTTTTATTATGTCTAAAAATTCAAAAAAGTTTTTTAATTTGTTTTTAGATTCGCTCCATTTATTTTTTGGAATAATACAAACTCTGTTTATTAAAGGATTATTTACAATAAATTTAGAAGCCTTATCTTCTATAACCCAGTCTAATATAATATCAGGATATTTTTTTCTTAAAGCATTTGCTAAGGGAATTGTATGAATTGTATCACCTATTGCACTTAATCTTATTATTAATACTTTTTTATTAATTAAATCTTCCATATATTTAGTTTAAAACAAACATAAAAAATACAATAAAAGTTTACATTTGAAACATTATTTTAAGCTTTTTGGGGGAATGATTTTTTTAAGAATTTTATTATTATAAAAATGTCAGGAACAAATGGTTAATTATCTGCATATCATACAGTTAGGATATTTATTTTATGAACAGAAAACAAATTGAAGAAATAAAAAATACAATACAAATGTGCAAAATGAGATTAACAACCATAAAACCACATTTAACGGATGAAAAAACAGCACTAAATGAATCATTTAATAAATTACTTATTGAAAAAGCAATTCTCCGTGATAAATTATTGCACAAATCTCCCTCTTTCCTATCAAAATTAGTTAAAAAATTTAATTCCGGTAAAAAAGAATTAATTTGCGATTATTTTAAAAGTTAAAATATATTGGAAAAAGACATATAAAAATCGTTAATAATGTCAAAAATCATAGGCATTGCAACAATTAAAATAGCGGAACCCAAGCAGGGCTTAAATAAGAAACTCATTTGAAATACATTTACCTGCGGAGCTGTTTTTGAAATAATACCCAGTATTATATCCTGCCCTAATGTTGCAATTAAAACGGGTGATGCTATTTGCAGCCCTATATATAAAACATTTGAAGTTATTTTAACAAGGTAATTCATATTAATAATTTCATCCATGGGAATTGCGTATGAATAAACGGGAAATATCTCAAAACTTCTTATAAACGCGTTAAAAGTCCAATAAACACCGCCTATTTCAATAAATATAATAAGTCCCAGTAAACTGAATAACTTACCCATAATAGAAACCTGCGAAGATGTAGTTGGGTCCATTATTGTAGCGGAAGATACCCCTTGCTGCATATTAATCATATCTCCTCCGCTTTCAATTGCAGAGATTATACAATTAACGATAAACCCTAAAATCGCACCGCATAAATAATTTACTACGATTGAATAAATAATTGAAACATCAGCAGATGGAGGTGCAGGCTTTAAAAAGGAAGATAACATGACAGTAAATATTAAAGCAAATCCTATTTTACCTATCATGGGAATTTCCGTTCTGTTTAAAAAGGGAGTTGCTCGCATTAACCCTGCAACACGGGCAAAAATAGGTATTCCCGCCGTAAGAATATTATTTATTTCGGGAAAATATTTAGGAAATTCGCTAATAATTGTATCAAGCATTAATCTGTCCTTTAGCGCCTGTTATTTTCCATAATTGTTTTTCTTTCAACAAGATTAGGAGTAGGAACTTCTTTAGCCCCGTTTCTTAAGAAATTAAACCTGTCTTTTTGCTGTGACTGAAGAGGAGTTGCCGCACTATTTAAAATCCTGTCCATAGGTGTCATATCTTTTCTCATATCCGTTTTCATTTCATCTATAAACGGCTTTGTATAATTGTAATAGTCTGCAGGCAGAACAAAATCATCCGTTTTCGGAACTACATCAAACGCAATAACAACCCCTTCATTAAATAAATTTGAAAGCAATTTTAAATAGCCCGTGCCTAAAAGTATTATTACAAGGAAAACAGCAAAAATTTTAGGGGCAGCGGCAATAGTCTGCTCCTGTACCTGCGTTACGGCCTGCAAAATACCTACAATCAAACCGATAGCCGCTGCCGTTAATACACACGGCATTGCTATCATCAGCATTGTTATTAAACCTTTTGTAAAATATTCTAATAAAGCTTCCATTTATTAATCCTTAATTAAAACTTCCGACTAACCCGTTAACAATCAAGCTCCATCCGTCGACCGCTATAAATATCAGCAGCTTAAAGGGCAAAGAAATAATTGTTGGCGACAGCATAAACATACCTAATGCCAGAAGTACATTCGCTACAACCAAATCCAATACAATAAACGGTACAAATATTATAAAACTTATTTCAAATGCAGTTTTAAGTTCGCTTAAAATATAAGCGGGAGCAACCTCCCATATAGTTAAATCTTCAACGGATTTAGGCGCCTCTTTTCTCGCAAGCTGGACAAAAAATGCCAAATCTTTTTCTCTTGTCTGTTTAAGCATAAATTCTTTTAAAGGTTTAGAACCCTCCGTTACGGCAAGAACAATATTCCCCGATTGCTGATATGGTTTTGAACCCACTTCATACATCTGCTGAAATACAGGCCCCATGGTATAAAAAGTTAAAATTATTGACAGCCCTACAAGTACTATAGCAGGCGGTATCTGCTGAGCCCCTAAAGCCTGCTTTAAAAATCCGAATACTATCGCATATCGCATAAAACTTGTCATACATACAAACATAAACGGTAAAAACGAGAACATCGCCATTACCACTAATAATTGTATTACAGGACTTAAATCTTTTAAAACCGAATCCATATTCTACCTCTAACTGTTATTTTCTTTTTCATTCTCACCTGATATAATTATGTCTTCAGGCAAATTATCCTTATCCAATTTGGCGAGCATTGTTGTTGTTGAATTATCACCCGCTATTAAAAATCTTTCCTTCCCCGCCTTTATTATATAAATCGTTTTTGCGGGTGCAAGCTTTAAAATATTTTCAACCTTCAAATAACTTTTGTTTTTTACATTTAAACCGTTATAAACAGACTTTTTATAAACATACAAAATTAATGCTATAAAGCCTATCATAGCAAATGTATATGTCGCAAAATTTATTAT
>CANQAL010000002.1 GCA_947589255.1 Candidatus Gastranaerophilales bacterium
AAAATTCTCTTATAACACCTGACTGTTTTAAAAGTGCTGCTGCAGCTTTATCAGCGCCTGCAAGTGAGCCTGTGTGAGATGATGCAGCGCTTGCGCCAGCTGCGCTTCTGCCTGATTTTAATGCTAAAATCGGTTTTTTCTTTGTAATTCTTGTTGCTAATTTTCTAAAGTTAGCAGGGTTTTGAATTGATTCCATATATAAAAGAATTTGTTTTACATCGTCATCATTTTCCCAGTATTCAGCATTAATATCAGCCTGGTTGCCGATAGATACAAACTGTGCAAAACCAAGGTTTAAGTCTTTTAATATATTTAAAATACCGCCTCCCAAAGCGCCTGATTGAGATACAAATCCGATATCGCCTCTGATTGGCAGAGATTCAGCAAATGTACCATCCATCATTACATCAGGATGAGTATTTAAAACACCTAAACAGTTAGGGCCAACACATCTCATGCCGTATTCTTTAACTTTAGCCAAGAGCTGTTTTTCCATTTCCGCGCCTTCTGCGCCTGTTTCTTTAAAGCCTGCCGTTATTATGCATAAGCCTTTAATACCTTTTTGGTGGCATTGGTCGATTGTATCCAATACAAATTTTGCATTAACAACAATCAGAGCTAAATCAACTTCCCCCGGGACTTCACCTATAGTAGTATAAGCTTGAAAACCTTCTATAATCCCGCCTTTAGGGTTAACAGGATATATTTTCCCGTTAAATTTATAATCTCTAAGTCTTTGCATAATTTCAGAACCTATTGTTTTCGGCTTTGTTGAAGCTCCGATAACTGCAATAGACTTTGGTTTCATAATTTTGTCTAATGTGTTCATATATTTTGTCCTTTCCTTTATTAGTAACCGTTTTCAATCCATTCTCTGACCCTGAACTTTGCACCGAGGCTTTTTGCAATTTCTTCGCATTTGTTTAAGTTCAGATGTCTGCCTTTATAGCCTTCCACAACCGTTGCCGTGACATTTATATCAGCATCGGCACAGGCTTTTATAAATTTTTTTACTTCTTCATAAGCATTTTCAAAGTTAGGCTTAGAAAGTTCATTATATTCTTTTTCATCTTCTCCGTTTAAGCTGACGGAAAACTCATCAATCAAACCTTTTAACTCGGGAACTACATTTCTTTTATAAACATAATTAGCATGCCCGTTTGTGTTTACCCGTAATTTTTTATCGGGGTATTTTTCTTTTATGTACTTTGCGACTTGTTTTAAAACATCAAGTTTTAACATAGGTTCACCGTATCCGCAAAATATAATTTCATCGGATAGCTTGTCTTTCAATGCTTCCAGCTGTTCAATAACATCATCGGCACTGACATTTTCGGTATTTAAGAATAAATTAGCCCCTACAACATCATCTTTAATTGAACGAATACAAAATATGCAGTCATTAGTACAACTGTTTGTCAAATTAATGTATACTTTACCGTCAAGTGTATATACTAAATTGTAATCTGTCATGATAAATTGCCTACAGTAAAATTTTGTCACAAATATATACCGATAACAAGTATTTTTTTCTTAACATTTAGCCCTAAAATAAGAATTATGTTATAAACTAACTATGATAGAAATTTTAATTTTATACATTATTCATAAAAGAGAAAAAACAATCTATTCAATAAGAAAAGATATTATCGAGATATTCGGCACTTTTACAAAGCCGAGTATCGGAACAATATACCCGGCTCTTAAAAGATTATTAAAAGAAAAAGCGGTGGAACTTAACGAAATAACTTCCTCGGGCGGAAAAAAATCCTCCTACTATTCAATAACCAGACATGGTTATGACTATTTTAAGGAATTATTTTTTAATTCTGCAAGTGATAACCCCTCGTTATTTTATAACCAGCTTCAAGCAAGATTTGGTACAATGGGGCTTTTAAAGTCTGAGGACCGACAAAAATTTATAACTGATTTCACTAAAAAGATGGATATTTACCAATTTGAAATCGAAAATAAATTAAATGATGAATTTATTGAACTTGATTACTATCAATCTCAGCTTTTAAACAGGACTTTAAAAGAAATTAAAAATCTAAAAGATTACTTAAAAAATTTAAAAATTAATACTTAAAAGATAAATTAAGCAATATGTTTAAAAAATATACAATACCATTACTTGAAATACATGTTACCGATCATTGTAATTTAAATTGTAAAGGATGTTCACATTTTAGCAATATAGCAGATGATTATTTTATAAATCCGCATAAATTACATTATCAGCTAATTGAAATATCAAAGAAATTTAATGTTAATAAAATAGCATTAATAGGAGGCGAACCGCTTTTACATCCCGATTTAACAAATTGTATTTTAACAGTTAGAAGAATTTTTAAGAATTCCCAAATTAACATTGTAACTAATGGCATTTTAATCCCGTCTTTAACTGATTCCTTTTTACAATTAGCAGCAAAAAATGAATGCCATTTTACTATTTCCAAATATCCGATTACTTCTGATAAATTTTTAAATTATCTTGATATTGTTTCTAAATATAATCAATTTATTTCTGTATATGTCCGAAATTTCTTTAGAAAATATATAAATATAAAAGGTGATTCTGATATAAAAGAAACTTATCGTAGTTGTTATATGAAACAATGTATTACATTAAAAGATGAAAATATTTATCATTGTCCGTTTTCAATTTATGTACAATACTTTAATAAAAAATTTAATCAAAACATAACTGTTGATAAAGGTATAAATATCTATAAAGCCGATGCTAAAGAAATAATTAAATATATTGAAAATCCGATTGAAACGTGTAAGTTTTGTACATTTTGTCAAGATAAAAAGGCTTTATATGATATCGAATTGACAAAAGAAGCAAAAATGGAAGATTGGATTTTATAATAAAGATAATTGCTTTGAACAGTCAAAATGTTTTTCAAAAAACTTTTTGCGGTGGTATTTACAAAGTCCGTATTTATCAACCGCATCCAGATGAGCCTTTGTTATATAGCCTTTATTTTGCGCCCAGCCGTATTGCGGAAACTCTTTATCAAGTTCATTCATATACCTGTCACGGGTTACTTTCGCCAAAATGCTTGCGGCAGCTATAGAGGCAGATTTACTGTCGCCTTTTACTATTGTTTCCTGCGGAAAACTATAATTTCTTATTAATTTATTCCCGTCTGCCAAAGTCAAAACTTTATCACTTTTAAGCCTTGATATGACGTCATTGCAGGCTTTATTCATCTGCATTAAAGATACTGCCAAAATATTATACTTTTCTATTTCTTCAACACTGCCCTGATGTATTGAATATATGCTGTTTGCAGTTATAATTTCAAAAAGTTCTTCTCTTGTTTTTTCGCTTAATTGCTTGGAATCGTTTATTTTACTAAGTGATTTTATTAGTGTTTTATCAAAAGAAGTAAAACTAACGGCAGCCGCAAAAACACCGCCTGCCCCGGGGCCTCTGCCCGCCTCATCGGTTCCGATTATATAATCAAAATCTTTTAACTTTTTTTTATCAAAATCAAATAACTTATTCATGTTTATCCAAAGTCAATTTGCCCAGTCTGCCCGAACGAAAATCATTTAATATATTTTGCGCACACCGTTTTGTATCCGCTTTCGCCCCTGATACTATCCAATTCCGCTTTAATGCTATATTTTCAAGATTTACATCCTCATCCCCGATTTTATAATATTCTTTTAATAAATTTGGGTAATTTTCATTCATTATTTCAATAAACTTTTGAGCAATAAACTCAACATCATACGCATTTTCACCGATTGAATCAACAAATGCAAGTTTGCAGGCATTTTCCTGATTTTCAAGCTTTAAAGGGATAATCCCCGGGGTATCCAATAAATCCACTTTAGGATTAATTCTTACCCACTGTTGTTCTCTTGTAACACCTGCTTTTGCACCTGTTTTAGCTTTAGTCTTTTTTATCAGTTTATTTATTATGCTCGATTTGCCGACATTTGGCATGCCCACCACCATTACTCTTACCGCTCTTGGGAGCAATCCTTTTTTTACAAGGGCTATAATCTTAGGCTGTCCGAGTTCCGTTATTTTATTTAAAATCTTTGATAAATCACGATTATCTGATGAACTTGTTGCGATTACCGCACATTTTGATTGCTCTTTTATAGCTTTCTGCCAGATTTTAGTCTGCTCTAAATCCGCCAAGTCGGACTTATTCATAAGGATTAATCGGGGTTTATCTTTTAAAAGTTTTTCAATATCAGGATAAGAACTGCTGACGGGTATTCTTGCATCAATAACCTCAATGACAACATCGACAATACTTACCTGCTCTTTTAATTTTTTTTCCGCTTTGGCAATATGCCCCGGATACCATTGAATATAATCCATCTCAACCTCTTTATATATAAAAAGCCATACTCAAGGGGGTATGGCTTTTTATAATTTTAATTCATTAAACTATTTTTTTTCGATTTTTTCTCTGATACGAGTAGCTTTACCTGAACGTTCTCTCAAGTAATATAACTTAGCACGTTTAACATCACCGCGTCTTACTACCGTAATTTTTTCAACACGAGGAGAGTAAACAGGGAATACCCTTTCTACGCCTACACCTTGGAAAATCTTTCTTACTGTGATTGTTTTGCCTACTCCGCTTCCTCTTTTCTTAAGAATCGTACCTTCAAAAGCCTGTGTTCTTTCCTTGTTCCCTTCAACAATTCTTACAAAAACCTTTACGGTATCACCCGGAGTAAGTTCCGGAAGCTCTTTATTTAAATATTCTTTGCCTAAATTTTCAACTATAGGGTTCATAATTACATTCCTTTACTAATAATATCTTTATTTAATCATATTTAAAACATATTTTTTCTTCAAGTGTTTTTTAGGATTTTAAATAAAATATTGCAAAAATTGTTAACAAATATTAAAAAATTTAAGTTTTATACTAAAGTTTTTTAGCTATTTTGCCGATTAGTAAATTATAAGTAAATTGAGAAAAGGCAGAAAATGGGATTAAACGTCGGGTTCGTAAATTCAGCTAATTATCAAAAACCTGTAATAGATGTTCAGGCTTTAGCTAAAGTTACGGAAAAAATCTTAAATCCAAATAATGATAAAACCATTGATGTTTCTAAGTTAGATTTATCCAAATTTAACAGAGCATCACTCGGCACTGACTTATATGCTCAAAGAACAAGCGGAGAATTAGCATTAAAAGCATCTAAAGCCGCTGTTGATTTTAATATTAACCTTTCTCAAGCTTTTAGTGCAAATGTTCAATATTTAAATTCTCAAGCTGCACAAAGCTTATTTACTTCCAAAGAAAATATGGGGAAATTAGCTGTTGGTGTGGATGAAATTAACCAAATAATCGACCGTGAGGTTATAACTCAAGCAGCTCAAGTTACCGAAACTTATAATCTTGATAAAGATAAAAAAGGGTCTAATCCGTTTTCTTTTTATATGCATATGGAAAACAAAGACTCTCAAGATAAAGAAGAACCTATGACAGGTTCAATAAACATATTTGCCTAATACATTGTTACTTGTTTTTTTCCGAGACGAATCACACATTCGTCTTTTTTTTGGTTTTTCCGTAGGGTGAGTGAAGCGAACCCGAAGAAGTGAATGCCCGAAGGGAGCAGACACGAAGTGTGGCGAACGACAGGGCAGAGAGGAAGGAAAAACCAAATGGCGAAATTCCTTTCGCTCGAACTTGTCACTCCTTCGGCTTTGCCTGTCGTCGTTTCCGCCTTCAGCTACGCATACAGGCTCAATCATCCTCGCTTCGCTGCGGTGTTTCGCTTTGTAGCTAACCGGACTTTGTCCATACGGAATTTCGCTTCTTGAAATTCCTTTCGCTCGAACTTGTCACTCCTTCAGCTTTGCCTGTCGTCGTTTCCGTTCTCGCTAACCGGACTTTGTCCGTACGGAATTTCGCAAAAAAAAGACCGAAAATTCATTCGGTCAAACAGTTTACGAGTGAGAGTGGAATATGTATAGCTTTATAATAATTGTTTAAATATGTATTCGTATATTATCCGCCTGTTTAATTATTTGTCCTATTGCTCTTTCACCCTTAAAGCTAATAATTTTATATTAAGAAATATTAAGAAAATATATATTTTTTATTTAATGTTTAGCAATTTTTTATATAAAAAATACTTTATATAAATGTAAGAACTAAATAGCAAAACAAACACAAGTAACAAGAGGATATTAAAAGAGATAAACTAAAACGACTACAAGATTAAACGGGAAGAATGGGAACAAACTTGACACAGTACGCGTACTAAATTTTTATTAACAAAAAATCAAAAATTTAATAAACACGAGAGAAATAAACACGATGGATAGTAAAACGAAATTCTTTTACATTCCGAATTGTTTGGGGCAGAAAATGTCCCCTTTTTTTTGCTTGAAATTTAATCAAAAAAACTGATTATATTTTTTGCAAAAATTAAAATTCCTACAATTACACTTATTATAGCGGATAACAACACCATGCCGGCTGAAATATCTTTTGCCATCTCGACTAATTTAGAATAATTGTTTTTATAAACGGCATCCAAAGTAAATTCAATAACCGAATTAATCAGCTCGCAGATTAAAACTATTGCAATCATTACTATTACGATACATATATCAGTGATACTAAACTTTAAGAAGATTGCACAAAATAAAACCAAAATACCGAATAAAAATTCAATAACAAAATTTCTCTGCGAACTTAAAACTAATTTCAGTCCCCTTATTGCGTTGGAAATACTTTCCCCTACACTTGAAGATTTAAACCTTGTCATAAAACTATTGCCTTTGCTTTATTTTGATAGTTTACCATAAAATTATAGTCTTCCTCTGATAAATGGTCAAAGCCCAGCAGATGTAATACTCCGTGAGAAATTATATAGTACAACTCATCTTCAAAAGTAACATTATTTTCATTTGCCTGTTCTTTTATTCGGTCAAGCGAAATGATTATTTCTCCAAGATTTATTTCACCCTCCAATATAAATCTTTCATCTTCGGATGAATCCGCAAACATTGCAAATGTTATTACATCCGTAGGAGTGTCTTTTTGTCTGTATTCTTTATTTATTCTATGAATTTCCTTGTTATCCGTCAGAACAATATCAAAACATATTGACAAAAATTTATATTTATTTAAACAGGATTTTTTAAAAACCTCACTGCAATTAATTAAAAACTCCGTGATTTTAACAGAGTTATTAAAAACTTTAACCTCATCAATATTAAATTCTTCGTATGTATTTTCAACAAAGATATTAATTTTGGCCATTTGAATCCTGTTTCATTTCGGTTTTTTCTTTTAATTCTTCAATTGCTTCCTGATATTTAATTCTTTTGTGGAATACCGATCTTAACACCCTTGAAAGAGTTGAAGCAATAACTTTTATATCCTTTAAAGTCAAGGGACTTTCTGATAATTGGTTATCATCAAGCCGGTCTTTAATAATTTTATTAATAAGTGCATCAAGTTCTTCCTGAGAATGGTCTTTTAACGTTCTTGAAGCTGATTCAACCGCATCCGCTATCATTAATATTGCGGTTTCTTTGGAATTGGGTTTGGGTCCCGTATATCTGAATTGTTCTTCTTTTACATTTTCTGCGCCTTCCTGCGCTACTGCCTGATTATAAAAGTAGCTTGCAAGAGAATCCCCATGGTGTTGTGTTATAAAATCCTGCAGAACTTCAGGAATATGATATTCTTTAGCAAGTGCAACTCCGTCTTTTGTATGAGATGTTATTACCATTTTACTTGAACGAGGGGTAAGCTTATCATGCGGATTTTCTATACCGCCGTATGTCTGATTTTCTACAAAGAATAACGGTCTTACTATTTTACCCACATCATGGTATAAAGCGCCAACTCTTGCTAATATAGGATTTGCGCCTATTGCTTCAGCGGCAGATTCTGCCAGATTTGATACTCTTAAACTGTGTTCGAAAGTCCCCGGGGCCGCCTCGTGCAATTTCTTTAATAACGGCTGATTATAATCTCCGTATTCCGCTAAACCGAACATTGTTATTACTTTAAATGTATTTTCCAATAACGGAATTACCCCAATAGCAAGTATTCCTGATAATATACCGTTTACAACACCTGCCGAGATATCCTGACGAAGTTTTTCAAATCCTAAATCATAATATACACATAATATTATAACCGCCATTGCTATTGACGTGTAACAGCCTACCCGTATTAAATCAAATCTTCTTGAATATTTTATCGTCGTCATGCCCGTTGTTGATATAATAACCGACAGTAAAAATGCCGACATCGCAAGTGCTGAAAACTGAAGCGACAATGTTATAACCGTTAACAGAGTTACTGTTATAAAGAATGCTGTTCTCGGATTTAAAAATACCGATAATATCATTGTATAAAACGGAAAAGGCAGTATAAATACAGACCAGTTTGAAGGCAGAAGAACTGCTAAGACTGCCATAAGTATAGATACAAATGCGACTAATGATAAATGTCTTAAGTCTATAAATTTAGGCTCAAAGGATTTTAAGCAGAAATATACCGAAAAAATCCCTATACAAACAAGGCATAATATACCGGCTATTCCAAAGTAATTTATTCTTAAAATATTGTATCCTGCCTTGCTTAATGCTTCTTTTTTAACCTGCGTAACGGGTTCACCCACATTAATTATTGTATCGCCTTTATTAAATTTAACTTTTATCGGAGCTACCATATCCATTGCATTTTTCTTGGCTAGTTCCGTGGCTTTTTCATCCACTATCATATTCGGAACTATTACCTGCTCCAATAATACCGTTATTACTTTTATTTGATTATTCGGAGTATTTGGGTCAATATTTCTCCTTATTATCTTTGAAAGTGCATTTTCTTCGAAATCTTTTTCCGTTATGCCTTCATTTAATACCGATGTTAATGTTTTTTCCGATGATACAAATACTTTATTAATCAATTCTTCGTTTGCATTTAAAAAATATGAAACCACAAAATTCTTTAATGATGTATCTTGTACATCTATCATTACATCCAATATTTTTTGTTTGTCCCTGTAGTCAGATGTACTTAATCTTATTTCTTTTATTTTATTTACAATATCGTTTAAATTATTTTTTATATATAAATCATCAGCCGTTGAGTATATAACATTTACTTTTCTTGCGACTTCTCTTTTTCTGTTTTCCGTTTTTATACTGTCTATGACTTCTATGTTCTTTGGTGCTGTTACCATTACTTTACTGGTATTATCATCCCCGACTATTGTTTGAAAGAAAAAGTATTTTGATACAAGAATACTTGTAAAAAGTATTGCAAAAATTGCAATTGATACAAAATTAATATACTTTTTTTGAATTTTTATTTTTTTAAATTTATTTATAAAATCTATTTTAATCATATTATTGCCAATTATTAGTATTACCTATAAATTTTACATCAATTATAAGATATTGCAAATTTGATTAACAGTTTGAACTTTTGTTTTATGGATAATATAATTAATTTAACCGAATTTAAATAAATTAACCATGCATATAAATAAAAGTTTTATAAAAATATTTTCCAAATATCTTTTAATTATTGCTCTGATTGAAGGGGCATATCTTTATGCGGTGCCAGCCGTGCTTAATAATTTTGCGGCTAAAAATTATATTAAAAATTTTATATCTCAAAAAACTGATATTTCTTTAAATTACGATACCGTAACATTTAAAACACATATAATCCCTGCCGTTACAGTTAATATTTTAAATCTTGATATGAAAAATAAAATCAACGGCGAGGATTTAATTAACAGCAAAATCTTAAACTTAAAAATAAATATATTACCGCTTTTTATTAAAAAATTAAATTTACAAGAAATTAACTCCATAGACTTAAATATTAATCTTATAAAAGATAAAGACGGAAACTTTAATTTTCAAAAGTTATTGAATTCAAAAGGAAAAGACGGGTTTAATACATCTTTAAAAGGTGCAAAAATAAATGTTTACAATTACCGTATTAATTTGAAGGATGAAAACTTACTAAAAAATATAGAACTTTCGGGCAAGGATATCAATATTAAAATAAATTCCCCGAAAAATAAAATAAGTGTAAAATTAGACGGAAAAATTAATTCAAATAATGATACCATAGGCGAACTTGATATTGATTTCAGTTCGCACTATCCGATGGCAAAAACTATTGATAAAGATTTAATTTCAGGTCATTTATTTGCATATAACATTAATTTAAAGGATTTAGAACCTTTTATTAAACTTTATTTTGACAAAAACTTAAACGCGGTCGATGGTTTTATTGATTATCTTCAAATATCATCTGATATCGATGAAAATAATAATCAAATTGTTTTAAACACTTCATTTAAAGATGTTTTATATTCCCGCAGCGATTGGAAAAATAATGTATCAGCCCAAAATACAAACAAGTTAAATATTGAAACGGAATTAAAAGACAAAGAAATTAATGTTAAATCTTTAAATTTTGCGGCAGATAATGTAAATATAAAAGCTGACGGGAATATTAATCTTAAAGATACCCCTGAACTTGATATTAATGCGGAAATACAAAATTCAAGAGCAGAAAATATTGCATCAATCCTGCCTCCTAATTTAGTACCCAAATACATGACAATAGAAAAAGTTAAATCATACGGAGTTTTTGGCGATGTTGAAGCAAAAGTTCATGTAAAAGGGAAAATTCCTCAACCTGATATAACAGGCTACGTAAAGGGAAGGAATGTTCATATCCTTGATAAATCAATACAAAAACTGCATAAAGGAACTATAGATATTACCTTTGACAACCGTATTTTAAATATGGATATTATTATTGATTTATTCAATAAACAAAGAGCAAATGTTACAGGCTCCGTTCATATGTACAGAGACGGAGTAAATCATGTAATCGTAAAAACAACAAATAACATAGATTTTCCGCTGGCACAGAAAATAATTGTACCTATCAGCAAAGTCTTTAATTTCCAGTTAGGCCCTATTCCTGATATGACAATAACTTCAGGTAAGGGTATTATTGATATGGATATAAAGGGTTCATTAGAACTTATAGATATAAACGGATACAGCAGTTTTGATAAAGGGGAAGTCACATATAACGGATTATACGGGCAGGCTAAAAATGTCAAAGGCAGGCTGGATTTTAATAAAGATGTTGTTTCTTTTAAATCCGAAAAGGCATACGTTAAAAATAATCCGCTTTCAGCGGAAGGGTTCGTTAAAATTAACGATAAGTTAGATTTTAATATACTTTCCCCGCAGGCAAATGTATCTGATGTAATGGAAATTATAAATAAGAGCAGTCTTTTAAAAGACGTAAAAGCAGGGATTGCAGTTATAACAAAGGCGAGCGGAAATTCAAAACTAAATATAAACATAAAATCAGATATTGTACCCGTACCTTTCGGCCAGCCTCCGTTGCCTCCCGAAGAAGCTTTTGAAAATATGAAGGTCAAAGGCTCAATTTACCTGTTTAACGATGAATGCTTTATTGAAGGATTTTATACCCCGATAAAAACCGTTAAAGGTATTGTGGATTTTACGGAGGAAGAAGTTAAACTTAATGACCTTACGGGGATTTCAGGCAGTTCGCCGATTAAAATATCGGGAAAAATATTGACTGATCTTCAAACAAAAATTCCCGATGTTGATATAACAGTTACAAGTAAAAGTGTTAATCTGAAAGATACCGTTAAGTTTTTAACGGAATCATACCTTTATCCTAAAAATTACCCTGATATTTCACCGCTATATAATATTGCCTCTAAACATGATTTGTATTTTAAATATAAAGCAAAATCCATTGATTTCCTTACTGATAAAGCATATGCGGAAATGAATTTTATCCCTGACGATTCCGTAAATCCGCTTAAAGCTCAGTCGGGCAAGGTGATTATGGATAAATCTTCTTTAAAATTAGAAAATATTATTGCGGATTTATATAATGCAAAAATTAATATCTCAGGAAATATCCAAAAAATTGATACTTTGCATCCTATCTATAACTTGAATATTAAATCAAACAAATTTAATATCGCAAATTTAAATGATACTTCTAAATTAACCGTTCTGCCCGATAAAATAAAAAATATTTTAAATCAATTTAAAGAATATACAGGGTTCTGCGACATAAATTTAATCGTCAATAAAAATATAATGGATGGCAAAATAAAGTTTAATAACTTAAAGCTTAAACACATACAAACGAATGCACCCGTGAATTTTGACGATTTTATTGTTAACTTTAACAATAAAAAATTATATTTGGAAAATCTTACCGCCCAAATAGGCGATTCCCCACTTTACGGTAACTTAATAATTTCTGATGTATTTACAAACCCCTATATTGAAGGATATTTTACTTCTAAGATAACAAATAACTTTATAACAGAGTATCTTCCTCAATCAATATCAGAAAAAATAGGTGCATCGGGAGATATTAATTTCTCTGCGAAATTGAAAGGCAGCCAAAATAATCTTAACATTATTCCGAAATTAACTTTAAATGTTGACTCTGATATCTCAATTGACGGAACAAGTCTTGGTGAAACAACCGATAAAAGAGAATTTGAAGGCAATATAAACATAAATAAAGATATTATAAATATCAGCAAATTCAATTATATTAAATATATAACATCTCAAAACAATAAAACAAATCCGATAATTTTTGCTTCGGGGAATGCAATCTTAAAAGTAAATCAAGATAAAATTATTATCCCTGAAGAAATATACATAAAAACTTATAAAAATATATCCGCAAGAATTTTAAATTTATTTTTAAAAGAACATATATTTACAAGAGGAACAATCAGCTGCGACTTAAAATACCGCTTGGGGAAATTAATAGGGAATTTAGACTGCCAAAATCTTGATATACCGTTATTTAATACACTAATAAAGAATATAAAAATAACAGCACAAAACGAAAATATTGACCTTAATATCTTCGGATTTTTAGCAGATTCAAAAATACACATTAATTCAATAATTGATAATCATTTAACTAAAAAGCCGCAAATAAATTCATTAAATATATATGCCGATGAGTTTGATAATAACAAGTTTTTTGACAGTTTATCTCAAACACATAAAGCAATGAATACAAATAATAATATAAAAAATCTTGATTTATCAGGATTATCACTTGATAAAGGTCATTTAGCAGTCAAAAAAGTTCTTATTAAATCACTTGAAGCAGAAAACTTTAAAAGTAATTTTTCAATAAATGATAAAGGAATATTCCTCGCAAAAGATATGGAAGCCCAGACAGGCTCAGGAAATATAACGGGAGAATTCTTGTATAATCTCAACGACACAAGCTTTAACGGGAATTTTGAACTTAATAATGTAGATTCGAACTATATAGCGGAAACATTATTTGACGGTAAAAATCAAATATACGGTAATGCCAACGGAAAAATAATTTTAAGTTCAAAAGGAAATACAAATGAAGAGATTATTAAAAATTTGTCAGGCTTCATATACTTTGAAATTTTCGACGGAAGAATGCCTAAACTCGGGTCGCTTGAATACCTTTTAAGAGCAAGCAATATAATAAAAAGCGGAATTACGGGATTTACTTTAAACAGTATTCTTGAAATATTAAACCTTGTTAAAACAGGATATTTTTCAAACATAAACGGCAGCTGTAAAATTGATGGCGGGATAGCTGATAATATAGAAATATATTCAACGGGAGAAAACTTGAGTTTGTATATCCACGGCAAATATGATTTAAGCAACTCGCAAGCGAATATGGAAATTTTAGGGAAATTATCAAAGAAAATTTCAACAATATTCGGAGCATTGGGTAATACTTCTTTAAATACCTTCTTTAAATTAATTCCGGGTATTTCAATGCTTGATTTCGGAAGAAAAGATTTTATAGAAGATGTAGAAAAAATACCGCCCTTCACAAACGGCGACTATGAAGCCCGCACCTTTCAAGCTATTATTAACGGCGATATCAATTCATCTAAATATGTACAAAGTTTTAAATGGGTAAAATAAAAGAGGAGCTTTAAAACTCCTCTTTCTTTATTTGTGCGTTATTTTTCAACCGGCTGAGGTTTTGGTTCAACAGGTAAGATGTCTGCATGTGGTTTTTTAAAATTTTTTCTTCTTTTTTTCATTTCTTTTTTTTGTTCTTGCTTAATTTTTTCAAATTCTTTCTTTTGTTTTTCGGTTAAGACGGATTCAAAATTTTTCATATTTTCTTTTCTTAAAGTATTAGCCTGAACTTTTAAAGCCTTAAGTTCTTTTAATAACGCGTCCGTTTTTTTGGTTTTTTCTTCATCAGAAAGTTTTGTTGATTCAATAACATCTCTTATTTCCTGTTTTTTAGCTTTTATTTGTTCCATAACAGGTTTAAGCTGTTCACGGTCTTTAATTTTATTTTCTTCAATTTGTTTTTTCTGTTCTTCAGTCAGTTTAAGTCTTTTCTCCATTTCAGCTTTTTTAGCTTCCATAGCAGCCTTATCAAAGTATCTTGGTGTATGCATTTTTACGGGATGTTTTTTATCAATTTGAGGCCCGGGGCCAAAATACCTTGCAGCAGGCGGAACATCACCTATATAATGATGTGCCATGGGTTTATGAATTGCCTTATCACTTTCTACAGGTGCTTTACCTTCGTCTGCCATAACTGCATTCATGCCCATTACTGCAGAAATCAACATTAAAGAAATAAATAATTTTTTCATAATATCTCCTTTCAAATTAAATCTTTTAAAGTTATACTAAGCTCTTTTCTTGCATTAAATAGTCTTGATCTTACAGTCCCTACGGGACAATTTAACTTTTCTGCTATTTGCTCATAATTCATATTCATCATTTCATACATTACAATTACTTCACGAAATTTGGGTTTTAACTTTTCAACAGCCTTTACTACGGCTATTTGTCTTTGTTTTTTTATAAACTCATCTTCTATATTTGTATTTTCATCCTTTATTTTTATTAAAGTTTCTTCATCCGTAACCGAGTTTTGATTATTTTTAAAATATGAAGATTTCATATAATCACGACATAAATTAGCTGTTATTGTACTTATCCAGCTTTTAAATTTACCCTGCTCTTTATATTTATTCATATTTTTCCAGGTTTTAATATAAACCTCTTGTTCAATATCTTCATTGTAAGAACCGGTCATATTAGAAATTATTTTTCTTATATTATTTTTGTATTGTTGTATTAAAGATTTCAATATTTTTCCCCGATTAAAAGTCCAAAAGCCCATATTCATCAGTAGGAAGCCCTATTGAACTTATATATGATTCATCATTCCAGGCATTTTGATATAAATTATCATTGTAAATATTAAAGCCTAAAAAAGCACCCGTAAGACCAAAAATTAAAAGCATACAACATGCTATCTTTTTTACGGAGGATACTTTTTGTTCTTTTTTCTTCTTAAAATACAAAGGAGCTGCTTCTTTTAACAGAGCTGATATTTTCATATATTTATCATGCTCATTTTGACAGTCAGGACACTCTTTTATATGTTTATAAAGAGCATCCTCACCGTTAAATACATACAAAGCCTCGTATTTATCACATTTTTTATTTTCATCCATTTGTTTTTTCTTTCATTTATCTGTGACATTTTTTAAAACGAGGTAAAAATAAAAAAGTTCATTTTATTTTATTAATAAATCATTATCAGTCAAATTTAAACTATTATAGTAATTTTGAAATTTCACTATATACTTTTGATAAGTTAAAGAAGGCATATAATTAGCCATACTCATTATATAATTAATTGTTTTTGAATTTAAATCCGAAAGAGCATAATTTGCATTATTATAAACTTCTCTTAATTGCATAGCTTTTTCAGAATCAGAATAATCTCCCGAATTTTCAATAAAATCTATTCTGCTCAAACCTTCTATAATACTATCTTTTGTTGTAATAACCATTCTTTGATATTCTGACGTACGCATTATAAATCCGTTCAGTCTGTTACCAATCAACTCATTTCTGTTAATAAGTGATAAACAATCAAAATTTGCAAGATTATCAAGCTTATTAACAGTGTTTTGTAAATCATATTTACTTGTAATTGCAGCATTAACATTTAATGCTGAGCAAATTAAAAACATTATAATAACAAATACTAAAGATAAAAATTTATTTTTCATTTTCACCGCCTTATTTCTTTAAAAATTCATTGAATGCATTGTCTACTTGGAACTGCTGCAATTGATACTGTTTATACTGTTCTTCCGTAAGGACTGACTTATAAAACTCTTCAGATTGGTTTTTTAACTGCTGTTGTTGAGCTTTAAGTGCGGTTAAATTTCTTTCATAAGCCCCCGTTAACAGCAAAATTTGTTCGGAAGTTTTTTCACTGTCATTTTTAATTTGATTAATTTTATTTGTAAAATCCATAATTTTTGTTTCATTATCATTATATTGTTTTACATAACCTGTCTGAAATGCTGCAATTTTAGTTTTTTGATCATCAGTTAAATTACTTATTTTTTCTAAATCTATAGCAAAAGCAAAATTAAAAGAACTAAATATAAGTAATAAAGCTAAAAGTAAATTTAATTTTTTCATATATAACTCCTTTATTTATAATCCGAAAATTCTTGAGATTTTTGCTTCCATTCGCTTTCCTCCATACAGAAAGCATGGTTCCAAAATCTTTCAAGTGCATAAGTTTCCCGTTCTTCACGATGAAGAATATGAACAATAACATCGCCGTAATCCAATAAATTCCAGCGGTTTTTATTGTCATTTTCTTCTCCGATGGGAATTCTTTCAAAAAATTCTTTAACTTTTTCACGGACACTGCCTGTTAAAGCTTTAACATGGGTAGAAGACTCCGATGAACAAATAACAAAATAATCAGCCAGCACCGAAATATTAGATATATTAAGTATTTTAATATCTTTACCCTGTTTATCATCAAGAATACGGGCAATAGCACTTGCAAACTTATCGGAAGAAACTTCTTTCAAACTATAATCTCCATATCTACTGAAAAATTATAGCACATATTTAAAATTAAATATAATTTTTTAAATTTTTATTTATATTGTTATTGCGGCATAATTTTTTAAGTTTGCTCATAGCTCTGTTTTCAATTTGCCTTATTCTTTCACGGGAAACTCCGTAATAGCTGCCGATTTCCTCTAGAGTTTTCTTTTCACCGTTATCATCAAGCCCGTAGCGCATAATAAGTACATTTCGTTCTTTTTCGCTTAAATGATTAAGCATTTTTTTTATGTCACAGAAAAGATTATCTTGAGTTACTTTAGAATCAGGAGATAAAGTAGATTCATCAACTATAAAATCGGATAATTTAGTGTTTTCATCCTTTTGATTTGCAGGAGATTCCATACTTATAGTACCTTGAGCCGATTCAATTAAAGCAGTAAGCTTTGAAACCGGCATCCCGATTTTATAAGCAATTTCTTCTTTAGTCGGAGCTGTACCGTTTTCTATAGTTAAATCCATGGAAATTTTCTTAATTTTACTTAACGTTTCAATCATATGAACAGGGAGCCTGATCAATCTTGATTTATCAGCTATTGCTCTTGTTATAGCCTGCTGAATCCACCATGTTGCATAAGTGGAAAATTTATAACCTTTGGAATAATCGAATTTTTCGGCAGCCCTCATTAAGCCCATATTCCCTTCCTGAATTAAATCAAGAAAAGATAAACCTCTGCCTATATATTTTTTAGCAATACTTACAACAAGCCTTAAATTAGCATTAACAAGCATTTTCTTTGCATTTTCCGAATTTTTTTCTTTAATTTCCTTAGCAATTTCAAGTTCCTGCTCAGGATTTAAAAGTTTAATTTTGCCTATCTGCTGAAGATAAATTTTAACAGAGTCATCAGCAATAGCACTGGTTTGAGTTTCAGGCAGTTTAGGTTCTTCAATGGCAGTTAATATATCTTCATCATTAAGACTTAATTCAAAATCACTATCTTGTATATCATCTTCATTCAACGAGAATTTATCCTGATTATCCGACATTCAGCCTCCAATAAAAATTATTATACACTAATCCCCGATTTTTGTATTATTTGTTTAACGGATTCATAAATAACGATACCTGCCGCATTTGCAACATTTAAAGAATTAAAATCTTTCATCATCGGTATTTTAACTTTGAAATCCGAATTTTTTAATAGTGCGGGTGAAACCCCCGTACTTTCGGAGCCCATAATTATTGCAAAATTCATATCACAATAATTAATATCATAATAATTATCTTTAGCATGAATATCTGTTGCAATTATCCAAAAGTCGTTATCCTTAAGTCTATTTATTGCAGCTGAAAGACTATTAACCATAATTAAATCTATATGATTAACAGCTCCTGCCGATGACTTTTCAACCGTAGAATTAATAACGGCATTTCGTCTTGAAGGGAAAATAATACCGTCAAATCCGGCACAAACCGCAGTCCTTATTATTGACCCGAAATTATGAGGATCTTCAATTCCATCCAAAATAATAATTTTTTTAAACCCTTCTTTTTGTTTTTTTAAAAAATCCTCCAAATCGACGTAATTTACCGGCGATACATAAGCAATAACCCCTTGATGTGATTCGGTATTAAATTGATTAAATTTTTCTTTTGGTTGAAACTGAAATACAATAGAACGGGCTTTTGCCAGCTCTATTATTTGATTTATCTTTGGATTTGAATGCTGTCCTTTCATTAAGATAATTTTAGTTACATTTCTTGAACCTTCTTTTAAAAGTTCAATAACATTATTTCTTCCAAATACATAATTTTCCATATATCCGCCATTTTCTGCATAAACTGTTTTTATTATACATTAAATGATTTAGATAATTATAAAAAATAAATTATAAATTTGTTGCCAAAAATTCAATATTAAAATATTATAATTATATTGTAAGATGAAAATAGGTTAATTATGAGTGATTTTTTAGAAACGTTGGGATTTAAGAGAAAGACACACGTGGGGATTTCATTATCCTCAAACAACTTCATTGAACTTGTTTGTGTCGACAAAGCAATGAAAACCGTAAGTAAATATGCATCGGGAAATATAAAATATAACAATGCAATAAGAGAAATTATTGATTACGATGAATTTACCGAGGTTCTGGAAGGATTATTTGATGAAGCGGGATTAAACCCTGCAGAATGTTCAGTTACATTAAATCTTCCTAATGTACATTTCGGCATTACCGCTATGGAAAGCGAATCCGAATCAACATATATTATAGATAATTTACAATCCGAAATCGAAGATTTGTACATATTTAAAAGAAACGAACCCGTAATATCATATACAAAACTTGACAGTGAAAAAGGAAGAAGACAAAAAAACGTTGTATATAGCGCAATCCAAGCAAAAGCAATTTCTAAATTGTTGGAAATATTTGACAATATGAGCTGTGAAGTAGTAAGAATCGACAATTCTTATGCTTCTCTTTTAAAAACTCTTCAATATTGCGACAGATTTAATAATTTATTAACCAGAGAAAATAAAACAACAGTACTTTTAATTACACCAAACAGTTGTTGTTCCTTCTATTTGGAAGGCAGCTTATTAGTTGATTACAGCGAAGAACCGCTCGCTGTAAAATCCTTCTCAACGGAAGAAGTTTATTCAACAATATCTAAAGTCGGTCAAAGCGCAATAGATAAAAATCATCCGCAATCACTGCTTGTAATCAGCGAAACAGATGAAGTTAATGCGGAAACTTTAATCGCTAATTTAATGTTCAGCGGAGAAACCGATTTTATTAATAAAAGTATAAATGTTAATGAACAATTCATTGAAGTTTCAGGAGCAAATTCTGATGTAGATGCAAGTATGATTTCATATATTACATTAGAAGCCGTTGGTGCAGCTGTTTCTGATTATGAAAATTATCCTTTAAATATAAACTTTTTACCTATTGATAGAATTCCCCAAAATAATATTGAAGTCGGTAATTATGAAATAGGCATTACAAAATTTGCAGCAGTTATATTAATATCTACTTTATTGATTGCATTTATTATTGCATCACTTATTAATCTATTCTTCAACAGTCAAATAAAAAGAATGGATGAAAATAACAGTCAAATAAAAGTAGATCTTGAAGTATTTAAAAATAGTGTTAATCAAAATAAAAAAGATAACAGGGATATTTTCCCAATCTTAAAACAAATAATTGACAATAATACTTCTGTTATAAGTATATTTAATGCCTTATCAACAGAAACTCCGGATAATATTTATATTAAGAAGTTCATAACAAATGAAATAGGAGGAATCGGTATTATTGGGGAAGCTAAATCAAGTGATTCAGTTGATACCTTTATAAAAGGATTAAAAGAAAAAAATGGTGATTTAACACTTGCTAAGTTATCCGTTAATACAGAATATGACCCTGTTCCGGCTAAAATACCAAACGGATTTACGTTTGAAATAAAAACTTCAAATCATAATATTGATTTAAATAATGATGTCAATTTACAACAGGAAAATCAGAATAACACCAATACAACTGATATACAAAATATGCAATACAGCAATCCTGTAAACAGCAATTCAAGCAATCAATTACCGCCTCCGCCGGTAATATAGTTAAGAAATTAATATAGAGGTTATCATGAATAAAAAATATCAAACTTTTGTACCAATTATTTTTATACTTGCAGCATTTGTATTTATATTAATTATGTTTTTTACGGTATATCCAAAATATAATGAATTTAATGATAAAACTCAAGAAAGTAATCAAATACTGGAAGATAATCAAACCTACAAAGAACAATATGAACAAGCAAAAGCTGTAATTGAACAAAATAAAATAAAACTTCAATCTATAAAACAGGTATATGAGTCTAATATAAATGCCGAAAATAATAATCTTAGTGCATACGGAACGATGTTTGATGAGATTATAAAAAAAGCACAGGCAAACGGACTTGCCATAAGATCTATTGAATATAATATGAACCCTGCAAATAATGAAGTTTTAAACAGCTTTTCAGATCTTTATAATGTTTGTGAGTTAAAATTCTTTTTTGTAGGTACATATAGACAATTACAAACTTTTTTAAGTGATTTAATAGATAACTATCAATATTTAGTATCTGTTTCAAATATGGATATTACGGCATTTTCAGGCAATACGGATTATATAATTATTAAAATGGGCATAGTCTTATATGCTAAAAAACCGTCACAGTCTTCATCACCATTTCCAACCCAGCAAGTTGCCAAATAAGTTAACTATTTAATTTGAAAAGAACATTTACTGCATTGCGCCTTCGGGTGCAATGCAATATTATTCTCTAAGTCCAAAAGTCTTACAATTTTTGTGTTCAATTTACTTGAGCATATAGGACATCTTAAATTTTCGGTTTCCCCGTCTAAAATAGCCTGCTTTATGCTTTTTATATATTTATCATCCACCTTATCATATGAAACAAGCATAATCCTTTCATACTGTTTAATATCAGCAGGATTAAGTTTTAAACCTTTAGCAAGCTTTTGGCGGATAGTCGCAGGTAAAAATAATTCCTTGCCTGATTCTATATCTTCAATTTCTTCTATGGTAAGAGCTGTTTTTTTCGCTAAACCTTGTACGGATAATCCGATTTTTTCACGGGTATTTTGTATAAATTCCGCTAAAGAACCAAATTCAGGCATATTATGCCGTCCGTTTTTTAGTTTGGATTTCATTCCAAAGTGCAATTAAGGTATTTGCAAAGAATATACTTGAATAAGTACCTGCTATAACACCTAATATCATAACAAGAACGAAATCTTTAGTAGTTACACCACCGAGGAAATATAATGCACCCAATGTTAACAAAGTTGTTAAGGAAGTATTAATACTTCTTGCAAGTGTTTGATTAACCGAAGCATTTACTATTTCATCATAAGTAGCTTTTTTAGAATAGAATTTTAAGTTTTCTCTTACGCGGTCAAATACAACAATAGTGTTATTTACACTGTAACCTAATACCGTAAGTATAGCTGTTATAAATAAACTATCTATTGTAACCCCGCAATATATACCTAATATTGAGAAAACTCCGATTACAAACAAAATATCATGTGCCAATGCTAAACAAGCAACAACCGCAAATTCAAAATGAAATCTTAAAGTCAAATAGATAACAATTGCAAGCAGGGCAAGAGCAACAGCTATCATAGAATTAACAAATAACTGTTTACCAAGCAGCGGCCCGACTGAATTTACCTGAACAAGTTCAGCTTCAGGATAATCGGCTCTTAAAGTTTCCGTTACCTTATCCAGTATTTCATTTTGTTTTTCTTCTTCAAACTTTGTTTTAACGGAGATTATATTTTTAATGGAAGATTCTGAATCAGTTGAAGAAGGTTTTAAAATTTGAATAACGGGGTTTTCAATACCGTTATTAGTTAAATCCATTCTTATTTTACCGACTTCGGCTGTTGAAACATCCTTATTAACGGAATATTGCATAATACTTCCGCCCGTAAAGTCAATTCCTACAACAAGCGGTGTATGTGTAGAATATGTTATGCATGACCAAATCATTGCAATTATACCCGGCAGAAGGAATATAAAAGAAATTCCAAGCCACAGCCATCTGAATTTAATAACATCTATAAATCTTTTTGTGTCAAAAACACTGTATGACATTTTATAATCTCCTTAAATTAATCTAAAACTCCGAATTTAGCTTTTTCTCTTTGTGTTTCCGCAGCTTCATAAGCACTGTTAATATCTGAAGCCTTTAAGCCAAACATTGCGGGATACTTTAATTGTCCCGTTCCAAAGATTAAATGCATAAGATTTTTTGTAACGGTAATTGCCGAAAACATACTAACCATAACACCTATGGCAAGAGTTAACGCAAAACCTTTAACGATACTGGAGCCTAAGAAATAAAGTATTGCGCATATTATAATTGTTGACATATTTGAGTCGAAAATACTTGTAAAGGCTCTGTCAAACCCTGAGTTAATAGCGGTAAACAATGTTCTGCCCGATTTTAATTCTTCCTTTGTTCTTTCAAAAATAAGAATATTAGCATCAACCGCCATACCTATACTTAATATAAACCCTGCAATCCCCGCCAGAGTTAAAGTAACGGGAACCATTTTAAATATTGCAAATACGATTAACGAATATATAATTAAAGCAATATTTGCAATTAACCCGGGAACTCTGTACCAGAAAAGCATAAACAGCATAACAGCCGCAATACCGATTAAGCCTGCAATCTTACTTTTATGAAGGCTGTCAGCCCCTAAAGTAGGTCCGACGGTATTTTCTTCTATAATTTTGGCAGGAACGGGGAGTGCGCCTGCATTTAATAAATCCACTACTTTTTTAGCTTCATCGTGGGTAAATTCACCCGTTATTTGAGCATGCCCGCCTGTTATTTCCTGTTGAACGACGGGTTCAGAGATACTGTCGCCGTTGAAGTAAATAGCTATAGGGAAACCTTTAAATTCCCTTGTTAATTTAGCGAATTTAGCACCGCCTTTTCCGTTAAACTCAAGAGCAATAAGCCATCTGCCTGCAGGGTCTGTACTAACTTCCGCTTTATTTAAATCATCACCCGATAATCCTGAAGGTTCCCATCCTTTAACGTTACCTTCATCATCAAGGATAGGCTTTTTAAATTCGAGTTCTGCTGTTTCACCTAAGAATTCTCTTGCAAGTTTAGGATCAGAAACATTCGGGATTTCAATTAACAGTCTTTTTTCACCCATTTGCTGAACCATTGTTTCGGATACTCCAAGAGCATTAACTCTGCTTTCTAGAGCGGTTTTTAAGCCGTCCATCATATCCTGAGTAATTTTAGATATTGTTTCCGTAGTTTGAGCTTCTAATACAATTCTTGAACCGCCTACTAAATCAAGTCCTAACGGTATCGGTTTAACCTTTATTATAACAATAGAAATAATAGTAAGGATTACGATTGCCCAAAACATTATTATTTTATTCTTCATAAATATCCCCTTTTAAATACCGTAATAATTTTACCAAAAAAATAAACCCCTGACATAAAATAATACACAATGTTTCAAAAAGTAAAATTATACTTTTATTTAATACGAGATGATATAATATTTTTGTAGATAAAAAGGGATTAAAAATGGTAACAAAAGAAAAAGAACAAGAAACTGTTAATATTTCGGAAGAAAGACAAAAAGCATTAAAAGTCGCTATAGATAAAATAGAAAAAGATTTTGGCAAAGGTTCTATAATGCGTCTTGGCGATAAGCCCGCAGTAAATGTGGAAACAATTTCAACAGGGGCGCTATCATTAGATGTGGCATTAGGAATAGGCGGAGTTCCGAGAGGAAGAATAATTGAAGTATACGGACCCGAGGCAAGCGGAAAAACAACACTTGCTCAGCATATAGTTGCGGAATGCCAAAAGAAAGGCGGAATTGCCGCATTTGTTGATGCCGAGCATGCTCTTGACCCTGAATATGCAAGAAATTTAGGTGTAAATGTTGATGAATTATTGATATCACAACCTGATACAGGTGAGCAGGCATTGGAAATAACGGAAGAACTTGTTCGCTCTGCCGCTGTTGATATTGTTGTTGTTGACTCCGTTGCCGCATTAGTACCTAAAGACGAAATTGAAGGCGCTATGGAAGATAAGCAAATGGGGCTTCAAGCAAGATTAATGTCTAAAGCATTAAGAAAATTAACGGGGATTGTAAGTAAAACAAATACAACCGTTATTTTCATTAACCAATTAAGACAAAAAATCGGAGTTATGTACGGAAACCCCGAAACTACAACAGGCGGTAATGCTCTTAAATATTACGCAAGCATAAGACTTGATATCAGAAAAACGGAAACTCTTAAAAAAGATGACAGAGAAATCGGCAACAGAGTAAGAGTTAAAGTTGTTAAAAATAAAGTAGCACCTCCTTTTAGAACAGCCGAATTTGATATTATTTACGGCAAAGGTATCAGTAAATCGGGCTGTATTTTAGATATGGCCGTTAACCTTGATATCATTAAAAAATCAGGTGCTTGGTTCAGCTATAATGATGAAAAACTCGGTCAGGGCAGAGATAAAGTAAAAGAAATTTTTGCCGAAAATCCTCAGCTTGAAGCTGAAATAGACCAGAAAGTCAGAGAAGCTCTGCAAGCTAAAGAATAAGAATTTTATTAAATAAAAAAGAGAACCTATTTGGTTCTCTTTTTTTATTTATATAAAGAATATGTATCTTTTCAAAAACTGAGTTATGTAATTTCCGTAAAAAAGAATAATAAAGGAAGCAACAAGTAAAGCAGGTCCGAAAGGTATTGCCTTAAATCCCGCCTCATTTACGGATTTTTTTAATCTTAAAATAGAATCTATTGCAAAGAATATTAAAAGTATAACAATAGCTAATCTGACATAGTCATTCAAGTAGAAAATGTTAGAAAGCAGCCAATAGACTAATGAAATAAAAATAAATGCCGAAATAGAAGCCAAAAGTTTGAATTCTTTTTTATCGTATAAACTTTTAAAGAATTGAGGCAATATGCATAAAGCTTGGACTATAACAGCACCCATTACGGCTAATATTAAATATTTCCAGCCGAGTAATGCACCAACTCCCGCAGCTAAGTACGAATCACCCTCACCGAATACCCTTTTATATTTTTTAACATAAGCATTAATATCAAGATTTTCTTCATCAATTTCAATATTACTAACATCAGTATCCTGTTCTTTATTTTCACCTGATTCTTTTTTGACGAGGAAATAAGCACCTCTTGCTATAACTTCCATTAATAAAGCACCCGCCAAAGCTCCCGTACATACTGAAAATATATCATTTAATCCATATTTAAAAAATATTGAATATAAAATTGAAATAATTATAAACGGCCATAAATGAAAATCGTACAAATATTCTTTTTTTAAATCGGTTATAATAAGAACTTCAGCTAAACATACTAAAACAAGCAGCACTAATGTTTTAAGCGAAGCTCCGAACATTAAAAATACACCTAAAAACAATAAAGCCGTAACTGCTTCTACTATAGGATATTGAAGGCTTACATGACATCCGCAGTTTCTGCATTTTCCTCTAAAAATAAATAAATATGATAATACCGGGATATTATCATACCATTTAATTCTTGCGGAACAATTAGGACACTTTGATGGCGGAAGTACAATTGATTCTTTTGATATAGCCCTTAAGGCAACTACATTAAGAAAACTGCCTATGCATGCCCCTGAAATTATTACAAAAATATATATAACCAACAATTCTAATTCCATAAATATAATCCTTAAACTTTTTCTTTTTCGGAAAGTATTTCCAAGAGTTTATTTAAAGCCTTTTTCAATCTTCTTGAAACCTGCATTTGTGATATACCAAGTTTTAATGCAATTTGTGTCTGGCTCATATCTTCAAAATAATTTAATATAACAACTTCCTGCAACTTTTTATCCAGTTTATTTATTGCACTGTTAATAAGTATTTTATCTTCCTGAAATGTTTCCAAATTATAATGGTTATCATCAGCTATCTTGTCAAATAAAGATAACGATTCATCATTACCCATATTAACGTATTGATCAAGAGAAATTGTTTGTTTTCTTCTTTCAACATCAATAACTTCTTTAATTTTCCCGACAGAAGTCCCCAGTTCTTCAGCTAAGACAGCTTCAGAAGGCTCATTCCCTTCTTCGTCCTTCAGTTTCTGCATTAATTTATTTACACGGTATGCAAGTTCATAGATTTCTCTCGGGGCTTTAATCATAGAGACTTTATCCCGAAGGTAATGCCTTATTTCACCCGTTATTAAATATGTTGCATAAGTTTTAAAATTTTCACTTACTTTTGGATTATATAACTGTATAGCCTTTACAAGCCCGACACTTCCGACCTGTATAATATCTTCAACGGGGTCAGTATTTCTTCTTGCCAGCCCCCTTGCTATTTTTTTAACTAACGGCATGGCAGCAAGCGCAATTATATTTTGCAAATAGTTTTTTTGCTTTTCATTACTTGCAGACTTATATAATTTGAGCCATTCAGCTATTTCTTCATAATTAACGGTATAATCCGCCATTAAATATCCTCTTCTCTCTTTTCCCTATTATATCACATTTAAATCAAAAGAATAAGGAAGCAGCTCATCTATATCATAAAGACAAGCTTTTGAATTTTCATCTTCCAAAACAATTTTAATTTTTTGTCCTTTTTCAAACTCTCTCATCCACTGTCTGCATGCTCCGCATGGAAAACATTTTTTTGAATTCGGTGAATATATAGCAACCTTAAGCAGTTTTGAAGTTTCGCCCGAGGCTATAGCATTAGAAATAGCATTTCGTTCGGCACATAATGTCAGTCCGTAGCTGGAGTTTTCTATATTACATCCGATATAGGTATTTCCGCTTTCATATAATGCACAAGCACCTACAGGAAACCTCGAATACGGCGAATATGAATTTTTTGCCGCTTCTTTTGCTATAGATAATATTTCTTCATTTGTTTTCATATCTTTATTTTATCCGTAAATTGCCTCTTAGAATATAGTACATTTGAATGATATAATATTCGTGTTTACAATAATTAATCTATTTACCAAATACTATATAAATTATATTATTATATTATAGTATAGATATAAATTTGAATAAACAAACAGGGATATATCGGGGAGGAACATTGACCGAGAAAATCAGAATATCCGGCGGAAGGCAATTAAAAGGTGAAGTATCCGTAAGCGGTGCAAAAAATGCAGTATTAAAATTAATGGCTGCAGCACTTTTAGCTAAAGGCGAGAGTAAAATTTATAATGTTCCCGAACTTACTGATGTTGTTATAATGCTTAATGTTATTGAACAACTAGGCGCAAAAACATCTTATAATAAGCAAGAAAAATCCCTTACAATAGATGCGACAGATTTAACAAGTGTTACGGCAAGTTATGAACTTGTCAGCAGAATGAGAGCATCATTTATAGTATTGGGTGCATTGGTCGGAAGATGCAGAGAAGCGGTAGTTGCACTCCCGGGGGGCTGCGCAATAGGCGAAAGAAAAGTTGATTTTCATATAAGAGGACTTGAAGCATTAGGTACGGATATTAAAATTGAAAACGGTTATGTCCACGCAAAAGCAAAAAAATTAATCGGTAATGATATTTATTTGGATATACCGTCAGTCGGCGCAACAGAAAATATTATGCTGGCTTCAGTTCTGGCAGAAGGCTCAACAAGAATTCAAAATGCAGCGCAGGAACCTGAAATTGTTGATTTGGCTAATTTCTTAAATGCCATGGGTGCCGATGTTATAGGGGCAGGCACTTCTGAAATAGTTATAAATGGTGTAAAACAGGAAAATCTTCATCCGATTGAATATACAACCATTCCCGACAGAATTGAAGCGGGAACATATATGGCTGCATTTATTGCAACAAAAGGTAAAGGAATTATAAGGAATATTTTCCCGAATCATTTAACTTTCTATACTTCAAAATTAACAAAAATGGGGGCAGATATTAAACTTATAGACCCGACATCTATTGAAGTAAGCTGCAGAAAAAGACTTGAAGCAATAAACGTTATAACACAGCCATACCCCGGTTTTCCTACAGATTTACAATCTATGGCTATGGCACTGGCTACAGTTGCAAACGGTGTCAGTATTGTAACCGAAAGTCTTTATGAAAACAGATTTATGCAGGTTCCCGAATTAAGAAAAATGGGCGCTGATATTCATCAGGAAAGAAATCATGCTTTAATTAAAGGTGTTAAAAGTCTTACAAGTGCTAACCTTAGAGCTTCTGACTTAAGAGCCGGTGCATCATTAGTTATTGCAGCCCTTATGGCTGAAGGTGTAAGCACTATTGATAATATTTATCATATAGATAGAGGTTACGAACTTTTAGAAAATAAGTTTAAATTGATTGGTGCAGACATTATAAGGTATAATGAAGAAGAAAACCCGATTGTTAATCAAAATAAAGGAAGTTTAAGTGAGTCACAATTATAAAAGATGGTATGATCATGACCCTGTTTTACTTGAAGTAATTAATTTGCTTCAAAATTATCAAAATGAATTAAAAGCCCAAGCAGAAGTATTTTTAGCGGAAATCGAAAAAAAAGTTTCTAAAGAGGCAATAGATAAATTTTATGAAATGGTAAGACCAAAAGTCTGCAACCGCTGGTATGATAAAGATCCTGTTATTTCAAGAACCGTTGAACTTTTAAGGGTTGTACCGCCTGATGTGCAAAAAGCCACGGCTCAAAGCTTTTTAAAAGCCCTTGAAGATATGGGTGTTTATAAAAAAGTTTAGTTTACAACTTCCCCTGTAACAATATTGACTTTTATAGGTTTATAGAGCTTTACATAAAGTATTTGCCCGTCTTTAACTTTAAAATCTTTTCCTTTAATAATTGTTCGTATTACTTTTTTAATTTTATTAGCTTCTACAATCTCAGTTTCACATTCGGCTGCACCGAATATTCTCGTTAAAAAATTTTTATTATTAACCGCAGAAAGTTCAAAAATTAATTCTCCGTTCCGCAGAAAATATTTACTTTCAGTTGTATCAAGAATTTTACCTATTAAAATAATATCTTTAGACAACAATAAATGATGTTCATAATCAACAATATTATTAGCGAATTTTGCCTGAAACATTTCTCCGGGGACTGAATTATCAGAACTTATCTGACCGATTACCATAACGGGTAATACTGTCTGAATAGGCAATGTAACAATATCTCCGTCTTTTATAACATTTTCGATTGTAATGCCTTCCGCTATTTTAGGTGATGTTTCTTCTTTTATTTTTTCAGCTTTATATCCGTCGGCTGTCCGTTTTAAGTTAGCCATAAAAACGGCAAGTTGCGCCCTTGTAACATACTTATCATAGTCAAGATACCGTTCACGAGGCGGTTCTTTTGCAATTACATTTAAAACTTCCGCCTTGCCTGCCGTTATCTTAAACCAATCGGGGATATCATCATAGTCATCATAAGCATTTTGTAATGCTTTTATTGCTTCTTGTTTTGTAATATCCTCAGATTTTAATATATTTACAAGAAATGTTATTATCTCACTTCTTGTTAAAGGTTCATCAGGATAAAAGTACCCGTCATCAGAAGGTTTTATAATATCTAAATTTATTGCTCTTAAAATATAATTCCAAGCCCAATGGGAGGAATCTATATCTTCAAAAGAATACATTTGTTCTATGGGCATATTTTGCTGATTTAAAACTTTTATAACAGCTGCGGCATACTCGGCTCGTGTTGCATATTTTTCAGGCTCAAATTTATGATTAGGATACCCTACAATTAAATCATTATCAGTCAGATTTTCAATATCCTGATATGCCCAAAACCCGTGATGTATATCTTCATAGTCCATTGCAAATACACACGAAACCGATAAAATAAATGCTATGATTAATCCGAAAATTCTATTCATATTAATATAATACTTGTTTCGGTTTATTTTACCAGATTATTAAAAATTATTACAAAAAAACCGATTAATTATTTATCGGTTTCCTTGCTTTGATTATCTTCAATTTTTTCTACTTTTTTATTACTTTCAGACTTAACTTTATCGTTAATATCCTCATCTTCAAGTAAAGAATGCTTGCGTTTATTTCTTAAAACAGACACAACATTTAAAAGCGCAAGAGAATTTAAAGAAGCCCTTAATTGCATGCTTCTATCTTCATAAGGCTGATTAGAAGCCTGTTCTTCGCCTTCCATCATAAAATATTCGGTTCCTTGGCTTGCTCTGTCGTCGGAGGTCTTGGCTGCGGTACCTGAGATATCACCGCTTTTGAAATTTATACCCCCGCCAATTCCGAGAACTCCGGCAGACCTGTTGTCAACCACTAATTCTCTCCTTTACTCTCTTTTTTAAGTTTGAATATTATATAACATTTTTCGGATTTTAACAACCCGGCATTGTTTAAAAACTCAAACAAAATTTTTTTTGCTATTTTACATTAACTCTTTAAAAATTTCAGGAGCATTTCTCTTAAAAGCATTTGAATAATTTGCCATTGCTTGCCTTTGCATTTCTTCACGTTTTTTTGCTTCCGCTACTTTTTTCTCCGTAACGGAACGATTGTATTTTGGAAGCAATACCCCAAGCATAATAATTGAAAATGCAATATCAGCTATTCTGCATATATTTCTTAAATTTCTGACCTTTATACTTGAAACTTCACCGGCTGTTTTAAGATCAGTATTCTTAATCCAGTTACCAAACTGTTTTAATCTGTATGATACATTTGAGGTGATTTTTTTAGAAGCTGAAGCCCCTGTTTCCAATATAGGTTTTGCTATTTCCTTTCTTCTGTTTAAAAGAACAACTTCCCCGCCTAATAAATCAGCACCTTTTTTTGTTTTGGAAAATGTTTCAATAGCGGAGGCAACTCCTTTTTTTACATAATCACCCAAGAAATATAAGCCTGAAAATGAAGCTAAATCTCTTACAGTTGTTTCTCTTAACTCATTTTCATCTTCAGCGCCGAGCATTCTGCTTGCAAATGTAGATGCGGCTATCCACCTGCATTGATCCATTGTAGGGAATATGTTTGAAAACTGAAACATGCCAAGTGAGGGCTTTTTCATCATTGATAATGCAGCTAAACCATACATTCCTGCGGCTGAGGTTATTTTTTTTGCTCTGAATTTTTTCTTTTCTTTATCATCCATTTTTTGGGTTGTATCTTTTTTCCCAAAATCTTTATAAATAGGAGCACCTGCCGCTTTAAACTGTTTTCTTGTTATTGCTCTGTTTATTGTTTGAACACTGACTGCTATCCCTATAACAATAGCTAAACCGATTAAACTCTTTTTATTAACAAAATTCTTTAAGGCAGAAGAATATTTATCTATAGAAATACCTTTTTCGCTGACAATGTTAAATTTAGAACCTAAATCAGTAATATCTCTTAGTGTTTCGGTTAAATTTGACTGGGCCGAATTATTAAATCTTAATATATTTTCAGCTTTAGTAAGCCCCACAAGCTTTTTACGGGCTTCTTCCAATAAAACTTTCTTTTCTTTACCAGTTGATGAAACAGCTTTTGTTACTTTATCAACAGCTTCTTTAAATTCAGGAGTTTGTGCTTTATCCAGATATTTTACCCAGGTTTTTCCTTCAAGTCCTTCAAGTGATGACAATGCTTTAGTTACGTATTCTTTTGTTACATCCTCCATGCCGGATGCTTTGGCTTCCGTATATATTTTTTGAAGTTTATCAATAACACTTCCGTTTGCCCATGATGATACGACTTTTGTATCTTTTAGAATATTACCTTTAGGAAGTAAAGCAGCTATTGTTTTAACAACAAGCCCGGGCATAAGACAGTTTACAAACAGCCCTGAAAATTCTCTACGGCATGTTTCAAATGCCGCAGCAAGCCCTGTCTTTAAATCAACCAAGGTTCTCGGGATATTTGTTGAAACAGTGTCTACAAAAGATACCTGTATCATTGCATTCTTATCCAGAACACTAAAGGCTTTATCTATAAGATTAAATACCCCGTCGCCAATTCCGCTTTTAAAACTTTGAGTATTATTCCCCTTTTTTATATTTTTCTTTTGTGTTCTTAAGGTTAAATTATTATTATTTTGTATGTTTGCTATTTTCAATTTATGTAATTGACCTTTACACCATTTGCAATCATATCAATTTAATAACTAAAAACAAATTTTTTTGCTTTTTAATTTTTTATTTTTAGATGACCTGCATTGAAAAATTTGATATTTCTGCAAATTTTTAATGCATTTTTTGTTAAAACGATATCTTTTTTTACAAAAATGCTATTTTTTTAGTAAAATTGCAAATTTTTTATACCCTAAAATTCAAATTTACAATTTTTAACTTAAACGACAAATTTAAAATTTTTCAGTTTTGTATTTATATCAGACATTATGAGAATGATATGAGAATACAACCTGTTTCCTTCCAATATAATAATTGGGCAATAGGGAAAAGTGTAAAATCTAATAGTTATAACCAAGTGCGGGATTTTAAATCTGCAGAACTTAGTAATGTCTTTTATTATCCGGTTAACTTTACTTCAAGAAAAAAAAGAACTCATGAAACTACAAAACCTCATCTTGCCGAAAAGTCAGGCAACTTTTTATTATCAAAAATTTCCGATATTCCTTGTCCCGCCTGCGGAAAATTATTAATTTCTCCAAAAGAATATGAAAAATTCCGTAAAGAACTTGCTAAAATTCCCTCTGATGAATATTTGGAATTTCTGGGGAATTACACACAATATATGCGCCCTGTTGAAGAGCAGGTTTATCATGAATTATGCAATCTGTCAGAGTCACTTGGAGATATTGAAGGCGCAAAAGATATAAGAACCCTTGTTGTTATGTTAAGAGATGAAAAACTCCCTGTTTTACAAGAAATTCAGTTAAAACTGATTAACAAAATGAAGGCTCTAGCCCATACTCTGCCTGAAAATGAAAAGAAAGTTTTACTGGCTAAGGTAGATTCTTTAAAATCAATTATTAAAAATAAAAAAACAATGGCACCTTTCAGAAGAAAAATAATGCTTGATGAAATAAGCCAAATTGAAATTAAAAATCCTCATAAGTATGATAAATTGCAAAAAATAGCTAAAAAATTCCCGACTTCTACCGATATGGCAGTTGCTTGGTTCGTTAAGTACTCCGGTAAAAATAAAAAAGGTGAAGATTGGGATTCTTATACCATTGCAACAAGACTTTTATCATATTCAAATACGGACCACTTTATTCCATACAGTGAAGATAATAAAAGAAATGATATCGGAAACTATCTGCCCATGCATGAAGCCTGTAATGTTGAAAAAAGCAATTATAACCCAAATTACTGGTTAAGCAGAAAACCTGAAAGAATTAAGTATCTTCAAACATTTTTTGATTACTGTAATATGCTTATTAAAACAAGAAGAATTAGTAAAAAGAAATACAGAAAATATGTTGCATATGCAACGGAAAATATAGCGGAAGCAACTAAAGGGCAGGTTATTTTAAATAATAACCAAACCCCCGAAACAAATCCTTTTATGCAATAACATCATATTGTCTTATAGATTGACTTGCGGCTTTTCTTTTTGAAAGAATTCCGTTTATTTTATCTTTTTTAGGCGGATGATTAGGAGAAGTTTTTGCAATATCGGGATCTCTGAGTGTATATATTTCTTCTACCCTTGCGCTTAATGCAGAAGGGGACTTTTTATATAATGATACGGCATAATCCATCTCGGGATCTTTAATTCCGTTGGAATTTTTCAACCAAAATTTAGCTGCTGCCTTATACGCATCCTGCTCTTCTCTTACCGAAGTATAAGCATCTTTATCTGAGGCATGAACACTTTCATGCACCAAATATGCCGCAATAACCTCGGGAGCAGCATAAATATGAGTATCTGATACAGTTATACCCTTTTTATAATTTTCATATTGAGCAATATTTCCTGTTCCGCCCATTGAGGCAGTTTTACCGAAACAATATTGTACATCAGCTATTTTTGACATGTATTCCGGACCTAAATAATTAGCTGTTATCTTAAGTGCCTTCTTTAAATTTTCGGCAGCATACATATCTTTTTCCCGTCTTGCTTTTTCGGGTGAATATACTGCAAGCAGACTGTTTTTTGCCTCCATTATATTTCTTTTGGCTAAATCGTTGCCTTTATCAAGTTCCAATGCTTTTTCGTATGCGGTTATTGCATTTTTATATAATCCGTCTTTTCTTAGTGCATCCCCGTAATCTATCCAGGTTTCACTATCTTCAGGCATTTTTTCCAAATATATTTTATAGTTATCCTGAGCGGATTTATAACTGTTCATATTTAAAAAAGCTCTGCCGAGTTTCCTATAGATAGTTATATCTTCAGGATTTTTTTGTCTTGCTTGTATATATATATTTAAAGCTTCATCCGGCCGGTTTTCGTTAAGGGCTTTATCACCTTGCTGCAATAATTCAGTTACATCTTCACCCTTAAAGGGAACCGTTTTTTGTGCAAAAAACGGAATACTTCTATTTATACCTGAATATGTTTTTATAGATAGCACAATATTACCTTTCGTTTATCCATGAAAAAAAATAAATATCTTTTATTGATAAAAAAAGTAATTTTATTAAGATTTATTAATTAAATAATTCAAGAATTTTATTTACTGCTTCCTCGGGAGTTACATTTATAACTTCTCCCGTTGCTCTGTTTTTAAATTCCACAAGGTTATCTTTTATTGTTTTACCGACCGTAATTCTGTATGGAATTCCTATTAAATCGGCATCTTTAAGTTTAACCCCGGCTCTTTCAGCTCTGTCATCAATTAAAACTTCAATTTTATTATCCAAAAGTTTTTTATAAATTTCTTCTGCTACTTTCAATTGAGTTTCATCCTGGTCGCTTACGGGAACAACTGTTACCGTATAAGGTGCAATAGATAGCGGCCAGATAATTCCGTATTCATCATGATGTCTTTCAACTGCAGCTGCTGCTGTTCTTGAAATACCAATTCCGTAACAACCCATAATAAACGGCTTTTCTTGTCCGTCTTTATCAGTAAATACGGCATTCATTGCTTTTGAATACTTTGTGCCGAGTTTAAATATATTACCTACTTCTATACCTTTTGTTACTTTTAAGTCGCTTCCGCACTCCGTGCATTTATCATTTTCTTCTACAAGCCTTATATCGGCAATCTTTTGAGGAAGTTGAACTTCCCTGCCCCAATTTGCACCGACAAGATGTTTATCATTTTGATTTATTCCGACTACAAAATTCTTCAATTCCTTAACCGTTTCATCCGCAACAAATTCAATATTTTTCAATCCTTCAGGCCCGATAAATCCTGCTACTGCATTAAAACCTGAATTTGCCATAATCTCTTCAATTTCACCGGATGATGCTATTCTGACATCATTACCCTGGAATGCATTCATTAATTTAGTTTCTTCAACGGTTTTATCGCCTCTGATTAAAGCACCAACGTATTTGCCGTCTACTACATATATTAAACACTTGCATATTACAGAGGATGAAACTTTTAAAAATGCTGATAATTCCTCTATAGAATGCGTATTTGGTGTATCTAAAATCTCTGCTTTATTAAATCCGCCATCCGTTACAGCTTCTTTTAATATTGAAACAGCATGATTTGAGTTTGCGCTGTATCCGCACTTTGTGCAGTAAAATACATCATTTTCGCCGGCATTATTTTCTGCTTTTTCATTTACCAAAACCATAAATTCATGCGATACACTTCCGCCTATTGCACCGGAATCGGATTGAACCATTTTTGTTTCTAAGCCGCATCTTTCAAATATTCTTTTATAAGCTTCAGCCATTATTTCATAAGATTTATCAAGCCCTTTTTCATCGGCATCAAAGCTGTAGGCATCTTTCATTATAAATTCTCTGCCTCTTAGTAAGCCGAATCTCGGTCTTATTTCATCTCTGAATTTTGACTGTATTTGATATAAATTAACAGGTAACTGTTTATATGAATGTATTCCTTCTCTTGCAACGGAGGTTATTACTTCTTCATGCGTAGGCCCTAAACACATTTCTCTGTTGTGTCTGTCTTTTAAGCGCATTAATTCTTTTCCGTACACATCCCATCTGCCTGATTCCTGCCATAATTCCGCAGGCTGTACAAACGGCATCAACATTTCCTGAGCACCGGCATTATCCATTTCTTCTCTGACAATATTTTCTATCTTTTTCAGCACCCGCCACATTAAAGGCAGATAATTATATACTCCGTTGGTAAGTTTTCTTATATAGCCTGCTCTCACAAGCAATTTATGGCTCATAACTTCTGCATCCGACGGAAATTCCCTTAACGTCTGCAAAAAAAGATTTGTCATTCTCATATAAAATTTTCCTCAATATTATAATTCACATTATAATATTATCACAAAAAATTTTATGCTTTATTCCAAGTCTGTCTTTCAAGTTCTTTAAGTTCCCTTATGCACGAGGGCAATATCTGCTCAAAACATTCAACAACGATAGGGTCAAACTGCCTGCCCGTAAGCTCTTTTATCTTTGCAAGCGCTTCTGACGGCACCACCTGCTTTCTGTATATTTTTGGTGTAACCATTGAATCAAACGCATCTGCTACGGCTATTATTCTTGAACCTATAGGAATTTCTTCGCCCTTCTTCCCGTAAGGATACCCTGTGCCGTCATAAAATTCATGGTGGTATTTTATTATTTCTACTACATCACTTAACTGTTTTATATCATCCAAAATTTTTACACTGTGATGTACGTGTTTTTTAATTTCGTCATATTCTTCAGGTGTAAGTTTTTCCACTTTTGCTAATATATCATCAGAAACACCTATCATACCTATATCATGCAATAATCCTGCGAGTTCAATTTTTCCTGTTGTTGTTTGGCTCAAATGAAGAGCCTTTGCCATTTTTACCGCATAGAATGTTACTCTTCTGCTTCTGCCCAAGGTATATGAGTCTTTTGAATCCAATGCCTCTACTATCGCTGTTATTGTTCCTGAAAATAACTCTTTTAAATCGTTTATTAATGTTGTATTATCATACTTTAACTGCCAGTATTCAAGTGCATTTTCTACTATTAATAACAGTTCATCAGGATTATAAGGTTTTTTAATATATCTGTATATTTTTGCATAGTTTATTGCGTCAATTAATATACCTGCATCAGTATAAGCCGTTACTAACAACCGCATTGTATCGGGTGAAATATCATAACTCCGCTTTAAAAATTCAACTCCGTCCATTTCAGGCATTTTATGGTCAGACAATATACAGTTAAAATGCTCGTGTTTTAATATATCAAGTGCAGCTAAAGGTGATGTTGATTTGGCTATTTCATATTTATTTCTTAATGTTCTGTATAATAATGCCAAATTATCAGGTTCATCATCTACTATCAATATTTTATATTTATTATCCATTTACGGTTTCTCCTGCTTCGTCCGTTAAGCCGTTAAGACTTTCTCTGTCTATTTTTATCGGGAGACTTATTATAAATTTCGAGCCTTTTCCTTTTTCCGATTCCAGCCTTATACTGCCCTGATGATTTTTTATTATCTTATGAGTTATTGACATTCCAAGTCCTGTTCCTTGACCTACCGGTTTTGTTGTAAAGAACGGATCAAATACTTTACTTGCCGTCTCTTTATCCATTCCTATTCCGTTATCTTCTATTTCTATTACTATACAGTTTGTTTCAAAATCCGGTTTTAATCTTATCCAAATATCTCCCGTTTTTTCGATTGCACTTCCCGCATTATCAAGTATATTCATAAATACTTGATTTAACTGCCCGCCGAATGCTTCTATTTTTGGTATCGGTTCTTCATATTCTTTATGTATTTGTGCTTTATTTTTCAGTTTATTATGCAGAATATTTAAGGTTGTATCAATCTCATGTATAATATCAACATCAGTAATTGCTACTTCTTCCATCCTTGAAAAACTCTTTAAATCCTGAATTATGTTTTTAGCCCTATCTGCCCCTTCTTTACAGCTTTTTATTAAATCAGGCATATCAGTTTTTAAAAATTCATAATCTATTTCTTCTTTTAATTTATCTATATCTTCCTTTTCTTCAGGTTTTAATGAGGCAGAATACTTTGTATACTCCTCAATAATATTAATTAAGTCATTTGAATAATTACTTAAATGCGTCATATTCCCATATATAAAGTTAATAGGATTATTTATTTCGTGCATTATACCCGCTACAAGTTCACCTAATGACTTCATCTTTTCAGAATGCACCATCATCGCCTGGGTATTTTGCAGTTCCGCATATGCATTTTTTAACTCTTTTGTTCTTTCCTGAACTTGTACCTCTAATGTCGCATACATTCTTTGAAGAGTATTCGCCATCATATTGTATGCTTCTACCAAGTGATTTAATTCTTCGTATTTTGTATAATCCAGCCTGCCGGATAAATCTCCTTCACCTATTTTTGATATCGTTTTTTCCATTACCGATAACGGTAAAGATATACTTTTTGCAAGCCACATTGCTACTCCCAAAGTTGCAAGCAATATTAAAAATAATATCGGCATTACCTGCGCATTAAAGGCTTCCTGATATTTTCCGCTCATCGTAGCTTTTTGTATACCAAGATAAATTGTATAATCGTTGACTTTAAACTGAATTGTTTTCAGATAATTTACATTATTCGGACCTATCATCTTATCTTCAAAGACTAACTTATATCTTCCGTTTTTACTCATTGTTTCTTCCAATTTATACTGCGAAGAAAGCAAACTTGAATGAACGGGTTCCATATTTTTATCAAATACAACTACATAGCCGACATAATTTTCCCCTAATATATAATTTAAATCCTCCAATAAACTTTCGCTGTCTGAATTGACATATTTATCCAAATTATCAAATACAGGCAATCTTGATATTAAATCTGCCGATAAATCCTTTTCAACATTATTTAAATATCCCATTGAAGAACTGTACATTAATATACTGACAACCGCAACTGTCAGCAATATAACTCCCACCAGTGTCTTCATTATCGTATTTAATGTCTTTTTTACGGGTTTATCTATTATTGTATCTATGTTTATTTTGCTACTTCTTTTTGAAACTGCTTTATTCATACTATTTCTTCCACTGTTATTCTCTTAATATTATTTAACAATATTTTTTTTTGTTTTACAAGTTTATTTAGTACTATTTTCTATTTGTTTTATAAAACAAAATTGGACCAAAGAAATTCTGTCATAATTACTTAGCCCTTCAAATCTGCCCGAAGATACAAAATATCCGTCAACAGCTTCGGTTCTTATTGGGGAAAATTTGCATTTAATTTGTTTATTTTCCACCTCTATTACCAAATCATATGACTTTAATAATTCCAGCTGTTCTTTTGTAATTACCTTTAAACCGCCGGCACTTATATCTATAATATTCGCATTATAATTTTTTTTACCGCAAGATAAGACAATTTTTTTATCCGTTAATACTCTTGAAAATTCTCTCTTTTGCAAATACTTATAACTTAACGGGAACCAAAGTGATACAATATTTCCTTGAACTTCCTTAACGATTGTTTCAAAATACAATTGACCTTTTGGGGTCATTGCAAATAATTCTACCGTTTCATCTACTTCATATTTACCTTCTAATTGCAATTCCACATTGAAATATTCCTCTGTTACTTCAACCACCGTGCATTTTGTTGCATTATCAATACTTCTTGATAAAATACAAAATTCTTTACCTTTTAAAATATATTCCCGCATATACACTCTTTTCTTTATTTCAATTTAAAATATTTTTTATAATTTTTCAATAGTTTTTCCATTGCCCAAGACCGTAAATACATAGGGCTTTGAAAAATATTTATTTGCGGTTTTAATAATATCCTGTACACTTACAGAATTTATTAATTTAGGATATTTTTCTATAAATGTATAATCTCTTCCCGTTATTTCAAGCGAATTTATAACTGAAGCTTTATCCATATTTGTTTCCATTGATAATACAAAATTTCCCAGCAGTTTATCCTTTGCCTCCGTTAACTCTTTATTTGTAACAAATTCATGCTTTAATTTATCAATTTCTTTTAATAAACCGGTTTTTGCCATATTCCCCGATTTAGGATTTGTAGCAATATATGTAACGAATATCCCTTTATTTGTATTGGCTGAAAACGCAGACCCGACTTGATAAGCAAGCCCTTGTTCATCCCTTAGCTGCGTAAATAATCTTGAACTCATGCCGGAACCTAAAATTGCATCCATGACCTGCAAAGTTGCCCAGTCTTTTTCATTTATAACCCCATCAGTGAGCCATCCGAATACAAGCCAAAGTGCTTCCGTATCCTTTTTTACTTTTACTGTCTTATTTTGAGTTAAGGGTTTATATTTATTTGCAAATTGTGTTAAATTAATTTTCGGTGAGTTATCATTTTCCAGTAATTCGGAAAAATAGTTAATGTATTCCTGCGCATTAACATTACCGTTTATAGTTATTACAACATTTTGAGCAGGAAATAAATTTTTATAAAATTCCTGAACATCCTGATATTTTATTGCGGGTATTGTTTTTTCCAATAATTTTCCCGTATTTCCATATGGTGTTCCTTGCCATATTACTGTTTTAAATTCATCGAAAACTAAAGATTCAGGCAAATTTTTACTCTTTTTTATTGAATTTAATTTATCTTCTTTAACTTTTGCCACATCAAATCCGTCAAGAGTTGCATTTTTAGCTGCTTCTTTAAATATATCCAATGCCAAATCTTTTTCATTTTTAGTAAATTTTGTTACAATACTAAATGAATCTCCGCTTGCCGAAGGAACTAATCTTATTCCGTTTTCCTCCAATGTTTGCGGAAACTCCTGACTTCTGTATTTATTTGTACCTTTTAAAATTGTATCAGCTGTTATTGTAGCAATTCCCGGAATTTTTTCAAGATTGTTTCCGCCTCTTGAGGTCATTTCCATTGCAATTATATCGTTAGCCGTATTTTTTGTTATAACAAGCACAGCACCATTTTCCAGCTGATATTTTGTTGTATCGGCATTACTGCTTATTATTTTTGCACTGTATTCTTTTTTAGGCGATACCGCTTCTTTTACAGGTTCGGATTTTTCGGGTAATACTATTGAAATAACAGCATTTTCCGCATTTAAATATGTTTTGGCGACTCTTTTTAAATCTTCTGCCGTTACTTTGTTTATATTTTCAATATAATTTTTGTAATATGAAGTATTATCGGTAATCGTATAAATATACCCTATTTCTTCCGCTATATTTGATACGGATTCCCTTGAATAATATGTATCTCTTTCTATTATATTTTTAGCTTTCTTTATTTCATCATCAGTAATTTCATTTTTCTTAAGATTTTTTATTTCTTCAAACACTGCATCTTTAATTCTTTGAACATCGGAAGAGGTAAAATCCGCTGAAATATAAAATATAGAATCATCTTTCATTGAAGAATTGGAGGCTGAAATATTATTAACATATCTTTTTTGCTCTTTCAGTTCTTTATATAATCTTGAAGATTTTCCATCTCCCAAGATTGTTGCAAGAACATCAAGCGCATAGGAATCTTTGCAATCAGGGCTGTTCGCTCCTTTAAACCCTATTAAAATATACCCCGTTTCTACATTTAATCGGGTTTGATTTTCTATTTGCGATATGGGTTTTTTATCCGCTTTATAAATCGGTCGTTTTGTTTTATTCAAAGTTAAATTATCTGATTTATTAAATTTTTGTTTTACCGCTTCTAAAGCTTTATTGGTATCAACATCACCGGCAATAACGGTTATCATATTATCAGGAGTATACCAGGTATTATAAAAATCAAGAATTTGCTCTCTTGATATTGTTTCTATAACCTCCTTAGTACCGATTACATCTCTTTTATAAGGATGATGTTTATAAAATCCTTTTATCATATTTTTATATAAAATCGTTCGAGGATTATCATTATTTTTTGAAATTTCTTCAATTACAACTTTCCGTTCCTTTTCCAGTTCTTTTCTCGGTATTAACGGATTTAAAAGCATATCCGAATGCAAATCCAATGCCAAATCAAAATACTGTGACGGGATTAATATATAATAATGAGTAAAATCTTTACTTGTAGCGGCATTTGTAACAGCTCCCTTTGATTCTAATATTCTGTCAAACTCTTTACTCGGGTGTTTTGGTGTTCCTTTAAAAAATAGATGCTCTAAAAAATGCGCTACACCGTTATTTTCATCCGTTTCATTTATTGAACCCGTTTTTATCCAGGTATCAATTATTACTATTGGATTGTCATGAACCTCTTTTATTACAACCTTTTGCCCGTTATCAAGATTAAATGTTGAAAAATCACTTGCATAAGTAACTAATCCTATAAATATTAATATTAAAGTTAAAACTATTTTTCTCATAAAAAATCCTCAAAATATCCCTTTATAAGTATATTATACATTATTTATTATGAAAATAGTCTTTTTGCGAATTAATTCCGTAAGGTATACTTTTTATTTATTAAAAATCGTGATAATATTAACACATGACAACCGAAAAAGAAAAAATGCTTAAGGGCGAATTATATGATGCAAATAATGATAAGTCCTTAATTAAAGAACGAGCTGAATGCAAACAGTTGTGTTTTCAATATAATAATATATCTCCCGAAAAAATTGCGGATAGGAAAGAATTAATAAAAAAATCGTCGGCAAAACAAAAGGCGAATTTTTAATAGAACAGCCTTTTATGTGTGATTACGGTTATAATATTGAACTTGGCAAAAATTTTTATTCAAATCATAATCTTATAATTTTAGACTGCGCAAAAGTAACTTTCGGAGATAATGTTTTTATTGCACCTAATTGCGGTTTTTATACGGCAGGTCATCCGCTTGATTATGAAACAAGAAATAAAGGACTGGAATGGGCAAAACCGATTACGGTCGGCAATAATGTCTGGATTGGCGGAAACGTTGTTGTTCTTGGCGGTGTTACCATAGGGAATAACGTTGTAATCGGTGCAGGCTCGGTTGTTACAAAAGATATCCCAGATAATTCGCTTGCTTACGGAGTTCCTGCTAAAATAATGAAAAAACTATAATGCAGCTGCCTGTTCTTGAACATATTTATCCGCCGGAGCAAGTGATTGCGCTTTTTCTATAGCATTTTTTGCCTCTGTTAGATATTTATTTTTATGAGTTTGTTTATATAAATATTCATTTGCATAAGAAATGTATAAATAATTTACATAATCTTTTCCGCCGAGTTTTTCAAAATACTTTATGGCATTCTCCATATTTCGGTTTCTATAACTTGTATATGCTATTCTTTTAAGCATTGCATCTCTATTTTCAGGCTTATAGTAATTGTGTGATTCAGTATCCTTACTTATTACTATTGATACTCTGTCAGATGACTTTTTTACATCCAAAACATTGGAATTAATTATGTTATATTTCCCTTCGTTTACCCATTCTTTAGGAAATGTAGCACGATTTTCCATTATACTTTCAATTCTTTTATCCGTCATCGGATGATCATCACTCAGAGTTTTAACATTAGGTAAAGCATTCATAAATGTTAAGGCTTCCATACCCTTATCCATATTATATCCTGCTCGTGTCATTAATTCTGCTCCTAATGTATCTGCAATATATTCCATATTTCTTAATTCGGCAAGATATTTCTTTTTTAAAACAGTTGTTGTAAGACCATCAACAGAACTTCCTGAAATGTCTTTTAATTTTTTTAATCTTGTATACATTTCAGCAGTCCGCTGTTCATGACCTAAAATTTGATGTCCCATTTCATGCCCGATAATAAATGCTAAAGCATCGGGATTTGTATATAAACTGTCGTATAATGCCGTATTTATATATATAAAGTTTGCTGATGATGTTGCGGCATTAAATTCATCTTCTGATTTCCTGATTGCAATTCTCCAGTTAATATAATCAAGATTATTTGCTCTGATTATCTTTTCTGCAATCCTATATACATTATAAAAATCTACAGCTGCAGGCTGAACATTTACACTACTTAAATTTGTACTGAGTGCTTTTTTGATTTTTGTATTATATATTTCATTATCTTTTGCAATTTTAGCTTTATATTGACTTTCTTTTACCGGCGGGATATTTGAAAGTGATATAAGATGAGGATCTTTAAGTTCAATATCATTGTTTATTTTTGGCATATCATATTTTGCCGTATGTTTTTTTACGGATTCATACTTAACATTTTTCTTTGTTTCTTTTAACTGCTTATCTAAATATGAACCTGCGAAAACAGGCAAATTTATAGACATTATCAGTAAAATTGCAAAAATCTTTTTCTTCATAACTACTCCTTTATTTATAAATAGTATTCCAAAACTCAATATAGTGCAAACTGCATTTCATAAAGTGATTTTCTTGGACAAAGCATGTGTGCTATGATGTCATTAAAAGGAGAAACTTTTGTTAGCATACACATATAAAAACAATGGAGTTTTTGAACTTACTGAAAAACCAAAACCCAAACTTCAATCTCCAAAAGATGCAATTGTTAAGATTACAATGAGCAGCATCTGTACAAGCGACCTGCATATTAAAAACGGTTCTGTGCCTAAAGCAGTGTTAGGAATAACTGTCGGGCATGAGATGGTCGGAATTGTTGAAGAAACCGGAGCCGAAGTTAAAAGTGTTAAAAAGGGCGACAGAGTAACCGTAAATGTAGAAACATTCTGCGGAGAGTGTTTTTTCTGTAAAAACGGATTTGTAAATAATTGCACTGATAAAAACGGAGGCTGGGCTTTAGGCTGCCGTATAGATGGAGGTCAAGCGGAATATGTAAGAGTTCCTTATGCGGACCAGGGATTAAATAAAATTCCCGAATCTGTTTCGGATGAACAGGCTCTTTTTACGGGTGATATCTTAGCAACAGGTTATTGGGCAGTAAAAATTTCAGAAATTAAAGAAACAGATACCGTTTTGATAATAGGAGCAGGCCCTGCGGGAATTTGCACTTTACTTTGTGCAATGTTAAAAAATCCTAATAAAATTATTGTATGCGAAAAAGATGAAACAAGAAGAAATTTTGTAAAAAAACATTATCCTGATGTTATTGCTATTGAGCCTGAAAATTGCCTTGAAACGGTAAACAAAGAAAGCGAACACGGAGGCGCCGATGTTGTTATAGAAGCTGCAGGAAGTGAAGAATCATTTCAAATGGCTTGGCAATCAGCCAGACCCAATGCAATCGTAACTATCGTAGCACTTTATAATAAGCCTATGATTCTGCCTCTGCCTGAGATGTACGGAAAAAACCTAACATTTAAAACAGGAGGTGTAGACGGGTGCGACTGCGATAAAATACTTTCTTTAATTGAGCAGGGGAAAATTGATACAACACCTTTAATTACACATAAATTTGCGCTTAAAGATATTGAAAAAGCTTATGAAATATTTGAAAATAAACTTGATAACGTCATAAAAATCGCTATTGTAAATTAAAATATTTTTTATTATTTTTTACCGCAAAACTACTATAATTTAACCTGCCTTTTAATCCACTCCATAATTATGGAGACTAAATATTCCTATTCTTGTTTAGTTAATTCTCTGCCTTTTGAGATTTTATGCCATTTTTCAATACAGCCCCTGCAACAGGCCGCTGTTGCGTGCTGTGCGATAAAAACAGGGTGTCCTTGCATTGGAGTTTGATTCCCGAGTTCAGGATTTACCCGATAGTTTATAATTTGTCGGAATGCCTTATAATTACTTGCATTTACCGTCATCAGATTTTACTCAACTTGACAAGGGTCGGCACCTGCACTTAAACTTATTCGTATATAAGGGGTGTCAAATGAAAGTAAAAGAATATTTCAAACAGGGTTATGACAAGCAAACAACAAAAAACTATAAGGAAGCTATCAAAGATTACAATAAAGTTATTGAGCTTGATAATGGTTTTGAACGGGCTTATGTTCAAAGAGGTTTTTGCAGATTTCAATTAAAAGATTACAAAAGTGCCTTAAATGACTTTAAAACCGCTATGGCATTAAATCCCAATGACGCAAGAACATATTTAAATGCAGCTTTTATATTATTTGAACAAAATATCGGAACTAAAGATACATTTTATCTTGATAAAGCAATTGAACTGAATTCTGATGATATGGCAGAAGCATATTATATAAGAGGAACAATTCGCTATGCTAATTTAAATAAGTATGAGCTTGCAATTGAAGACTTTAAAAAGGCAATAGAAATGGATTTTTGTTCCGATATTTGCTATTTAAGAATTGCAGACTGCTACAGATGTTTAGATGAACTTGATAAAGCTCTTTTGAATTATTATAAAGTATTGGAACTAAAACCGCAGTCCTACTATAAGGCAGCGGCTTTAGGCAACATCGGTTATATAAAACATCTGTATGGGCTTTTTAAAGATGCTATGAGGTATTATAAAAAATCCAAGAAAACAAACCCTAACTATAGAGTTCTTGATGAATTTATTGATATGTGCAAACAGTCTTTAAGAGAAGAAAGGAATAATACATAGTATAATAAATTTTTTAAAACCCTTGTATCAATTAAGTTTCAAGAATTTGGGAATATGAACAAACTGCGCTTATGCAACTTGACAAGGGTAAGAGCATAAACTTACAATATTTTTACAGAAGGATGTATTACTTTATTTAGGTTGGTGTATAAAAAAAAGGAGAATAAAAATGCTTAAAATTTCAAGAATTGCAAGACACACAGTTATTACAATGGGGACATGTCCCGAATATAGCGAAATTATGTGCGGAATTTTGTATAGATGTTGCTAAAATACAAGCTTTTTTACTTGGCGGCTTTAATTTATTGAAAAAACCAATTGGGTAATTCGGCAGTGAAGGTTTGCAGATAGGAAAATTTATGTTTGATTTCTTAAAGTACAGTAAATTTAATATATTAAATAATATTGAACTAAGCAAACGGTTTATGCCAAAAGGATTGGATTATGAAAAACATCTTGCAACCTGTGTTTCAACAAGACATGGACGTTCTTTTGCAATAAAAGATACGGATTATAATTGGATACTTGTTAAAGGCGGAGGTTGGAACTATAATGGTCCTGTATTATATCGTTCGCCTAAAGATGCCGAATGGTTTTGGGGTGTTTTTGATGAAAAGTATGCCGTTAGAGAATCAGCCGTCAGCAAGTCTTTGGAAAAAATTTCAGATGATTTCCCTAAAGTATTGTATTATAAACGTTTTGAAGATTATGAATTGCCGAAAGAATATGAATTTATTAAAACAATCAAGCATACTGACGGAACTCTCGTACATCCTTGTTTATTATATACACAAGTTAAAACACCCATAAGAGTAGCTGATTTAGCTTTTTTTAAAGATGAATATAAAAAAGAAATTATAGATACGTACAGTGACTACTGGAATATCACTCCAAAAGACTTTGCAGATACCTTTATTAAAGTTTTAGCTCAACATGTAGGAATAATGCACAAAAACGGATTTATAAATGATTCTTTGGAATACTCCAATATAACAATATTAGGCGAGATAATAGATTATGAATGGATAACGGCTCCTGATATTCTACTGCCTGACGGCTCATCCGGTAAAATAATACAACACGAAAGAAAAGAAAAAGAAATTTTCTATGCCGTTGAAGTTGTTATCCTATTAAAATCAATGCTCTACGAAGAATTTAACTTCTATGAAATATACCAAAAATTTATTGAGGAATATAGAAAATACAACGATGAATACGTAAAATCAAATGAGAATATAAAAAAAATACTAAATAAGGAAAGGTTTATACTATAAATGACTCAATTGATACAACCAAAATGGCTTGCATATCAAACATATAAATTTGGAACGGAAGACAGCAAAACATTTATTTCTAACGAAAGACTACACGAATATGTTTTATTGGAAGGACTTGCTTCTGATTTATGGAAAGTTATATCGGATACTCAAGATTATGACGAAGTTAAAAAGTGGGCGACAAGTAAAGGACTGGATAAAGAACTGGATGGATTTATAGATGAACTTAAAACTCAAGATCTTATATTAAACAATATAGACAATATAACAAATATAGAAGCCAACATTCAGCCTGTCGGTTGTGATAACGAAGAAGAAACCTTAAAACTCGAAGACGATATGATGAAATGGTGCTTTAAAAACGGCTATCTGTATTCATTATTTGTAGAGTTAACATATAATTGCAACTTAAAATGCGTACATTGCTACAATCCTAAGAATGTAAGCAGTACTTATATCAATTTAGACAAAATGAAACAAATAATTGATGAAGCAAGAAAACTCGGTGTATTTAAAATTACATTCTCCGGCGGTGAATGCACTTTAGATAAAGACTTTATTGAAATAGCAGAATACGCAAGGAATAAACGTATGTCTGTCGAGATATTTACTAATGGTCAAACATTATATGATAATCCTGAATTGTTGAAAAGAATAGTAAATCTCTACCCTTATAGGATTGGTTTGAGCATGTACAGCTTGAATGAAAATACTCATGAACAAATTACATCCGTTAAAGGCTCTCATAATAAAACATTGAGTGTAATTAAGGAACTCAGAGCAAAGAATGTTAATATCCAAATAAAGAACTTCTTGTTAAACATTAACTGCAAAGATTGTATATCCGTTAAACAATTTGCCAATGAGATACAAGCAAATACGGCAGGTGATACTTCATTAACACCTACAATTGAAGGCGATACAAAAAATTTTCAATATATTGTCGGGGAAGAAGATTTGTATGAACTCTACACAAACCCGAAATCTCCTTTGAATGTCAAAAATACTTTTAAACGAGATATAAATAAATTGCTAAATGAGGGGTTATGCTCCGGCGGTAGTTTTAGTCTTTGTATAACTCCTACATTAGAAGTTCATCCTTGTGTATCATTACCGATTAATTTAGGCAACTTAAACGATATTAGTTTAAAAGACATTTGGCAGGGTTCTGTAAATAAAGATTTAAACAGCAAACTTTATCAGTGGCAACAAGTTTCTTTCAAAGACCTTAAAGAATGCTATAAAGAAGATTACTGTGCGTTTTGCAGCTATTGTGCAGGCATGGGAATGTTAGAAAACGGATATTTAAAGAAATCCGATGTCTTATGTCGTCAAGCCAAAATTAAACAAAAAGCATATAACGATTTGAACAGCGAGAAAGAAATGCAGGGAGTATAAGAAAATGAATTTGTTTGACTATTTTAAAAGGATTATCCATAACTTTGTTGCAAAGCATGTAGTAGCAGTCTTTGTGATTTTTTTGATACTTGTTATTTTTGCAATAATTACAGGGTAGGGAAATGATTAGAGTTATTATTTTGTGTTTAATATTATTTTACTCGTGTTGTGTATTTGCTTATGATACAAATATGTCCCCTGAACTATATCGCAGCTATGGGAAACAACAACAGAAAGCGAAAGATTCTAAGGGTAACACTGTTCTTATAACTCCTCATTATGAAAATTATACGGACAGAAATCAGAATGTTTCGGAAAAGATTGTTGCAATCTATGATAAACACAGTCCTGCATACGGTTACAGGTATGTTCTTTATACTCCAATAGGTTCATATGTGGGTCATCATAAGATAATGCAACGCAGCCCCAACGGCTATGGGTTTACACCAATCCCCGATGGCGGTGAAGGAAGCCAAACACCCTGTTTTAAGACAATACAAGAAGCAAAACACTTTTATTATCCTCAATGGTATTAAGGAATAATTATGAGCAAACACAAATTAGCCAAAAACAGTAAAAATGAACTTACCAATACCGATAAAAGCAATAAGCCTGCTAAAGTATCAAAAGATACAAAGTTAGCATCCAAGAAGAACTACCTTGTTAAAACTGCAAACGGTGCTATAGCACATTGCGTAAATACAGGTAAAGGGCTTGTAAAATTAACAAATAGAGCCTTAACAATAATCGGAAATAAATTAAAAGAAGTTGACTGGGAAAAGGTTATATTAACAATATTGAAAAACTTATTTTTCACAACTCAAGCAGCAAATAAGGTTTATTACAGAGAAATTAAAACTTATAATACAAAAGAGCAATATCAAACTCAAGAAAACCCATACCAAGAACAAATACAAGGAACTAAAACCGATAGCATAGAAGTTAATAAAATAAAAGGAATATCAAATAAAGAACAAAAGAGCATTAAGAATAACAGCAACATTAAAAGTATTGAGAACACACAAAATAGAAGCATTTTGAAGCCTCAGCAAAATTACTTGATGATAGAAAAGCAAAATAAACAAAAGAAAGAGACATAGTGGAAGAATATATAAAGTTACTTGATTTGCCTTATGAATTTGATTTATCGGATTTAAAGAAAGCATATCGCAAAAAAGTATTACAATATCACCCTGATAAAGCAAATAATGAAGCAGAAAGAGTCGGATATGAAGCATTGATGAAAAAACTCAATGAAGCCTACGATTACTTAAAAGACTATTTAGAACACCATGATGGCAAGTATTCTAAGGCAAATGAAAGCACAAACAGCTACAATGATTATTCAACCGATAATACGGATAATTCAGCACAAGAAGATTACCAAGAAGAAGATTATCAAGAAGAAAATGAACAATATACGCAAGAAGAAAACTACGAAAATATAGATTATATAGGCAAGATTATAGATTTTTACAAATCAATGTTTAATCCCATAAAGGTTTATAAGGTATTCAAAGAAATATACGGCAAAAATCCTAAATATACAATTATTGCATTTATTATAGCATTGCTATTCATACCTCTTTGGAACAAGTTTACTGATATTGTATATCCGAATAGCAGCCAAACCTATACCCAAGAATCAAAACAAGAAACTAAACAAGAAATTCCCCCGCAGAATATTCCTCAAAATAACACTATAAATCAGCAAAGCAGTTCTCAAGAGAACAATAAAGATATATATAAAGGTGTAGCAAGAAGCGAATGGAATGTATATATGAGGGATTTGCAAAGCCAAATTAAAAGGAACTGGTCATTACCGCAAGATATAGAAGCAAGCAAACCTGATAATGCTAAAGTGGTAACACTATTTAAAATATCAAAAGAAGGAAGTTTAATGAGTGAACCTGTTATAGAAAAATCATCAGGGATAGAAAGTGTAGATTTATCTTGTATTAAAGCAATAAAACTGACAGCTCCCTTTAGACCGCTTCCAAACGGTTTTACCGGTGAATATCTTGATACATCTTTTACTTGTGAAGCTTTAAGACATTATAATTAGATTAAAAACACTTGCTTTTCAGAGAATATACATTTACTAAATTAAGGAGATACTATGAAACAATTATTGATGGGTTTGATTATAGGTTTAACAGCAGGTTTAATATGTACAGGATGCTCAATGGCTAATGCACACATAACGTCAGACCCCATGCAAGTTATATTAACCGAAAGAAACTTTGTTAACACTACAAAAGTTACAACGGAAGACGGAACATATCGTATATTTACTATTGAAAGCACAGACGGTAAAGGCGGCGCCGGAATTAGTGCGGTAAAAATAAAATAATTATTTCATAATAATAAAGTATAATTAAAAATCAAAAATGGACAGTGGACATGGCTCATACCTAAAAATCCCAAAAGCTTCCTGAAACGTACCAGAGAAGTATGCAAAGCTGTGCGTAGAATTTAAAATGACTTTCAGATTAAGATTTAAATAAATTAATTAAACAATTTCCTGCATTTTTCTTGAATGTCGAATGCAATATCTTTAGCAAATTTTTCTTTTAGTCCTATATTTTTTGCAACAGCTAAAACATCATCTAAAGCCGGATTTTTCCCTTCCCCATTTATTGTTGTTGCATGTTCACCGTTAAATGAAGAACTATAAGTTAAATCGTATGCAGGAGATAGATGCCATTCTTTTTTGTTACTATCATACAAAAAAGAAAAGTTTTTTGAATGGTCATCTCGATTGTGAGCAAATACATTGAAACACATTAACCTATACAATTGTTCAATATCTTCATAATTTCTTGTAAGTTCAAGTGTAAGTTTCATCAATAAATTGTAATCAAGATTAGGAAACCTGTGACTTGTTTCTAATAGTCCGCTTGCCGATACCATATGCACTTTTTGACCATTTTTACGGTCAAATCTTTTTATACCAAAATAACCTGAGCAATTTTCTGATGGAAAAAGTTTAGTTTCAGACATTTTAATTCCGCAGTCTTTCGCGCATAATGAATATTGATACTCTTTTTCGCCAATATTTTTAGGATCAGTTGATGACGGAAATTTAATTATCCAATCTTCATTATCTATAGATGTTAAAATTTTTGGTCGAGTCCCACCTGACGAACCACCTAATTGAAAAAGTTCATCTAAATTGTCTGAATCCTGTGATTCTAATATTTTTGAACATTCTTGTGCGAGAACATCAAGATCAGAAGCATTGTTTTCTGTTTTAAACTTATGTTCGGGTTTATATGTTAAAGCACCCATCCCGCATTCTTGAACAATTGCCAGTCGATTGATATTGTCAATTTCAGAAGGATTTATTTTGTTTTTTAAAAATAACCTGTCAACAAGTAATCTTCCCCAACCATCAGGCAAACTGTCATTAAAGACTCCAAACAACCCGTCAAAAGGTTCATATTTAGGGATAAAAACTTTTTTAAAAAGCGGTAAACTAAAAGGCGAGATGCTAAACCCTTTATTTAACCAATCAGAATCGTATTCAAATGCAACAACTCTTTCGTGTGTTTTAGCAAGAGTACCAACTAAAATATCATTATAAAATACTTTTAAATATTTATAGTTGTCCATTTATAACCTCATCAATAGAATTATAGGTTTTTTGCGTAAATAAGTTTTCAAAATCTTTCTCTAAATTAAGAGCAATTAGAATTTTTATCAATGAACTCAGTGAAATTTCATATTTTGATTCAAACCTTTTAACAGAACCAAGGCTAACACCTGATTTTGCAGCAAGTTGAACTTGTGAAATTTTAAGCATTTTTCTTTGCTGCTTAATCTTTAGAACAAATTCTTTTGCAATATCAGTGGGCGGCTTTGGATTAAAAAGAAAATTATTCATAGCTAATATATTATATTATTTTTACTAAAATGTCAATATATAGATAATATATTATCCAAAATGCAACATTAAAAAGATATGTTGTATTCTTTGAGATTGAGTTGTTCTAAATTTTAAACTTGCATTATTACGTGATCTTGTTACTATTATTATTTTGTAATTTTAACAATTCACAACAGTCTTTTCCTTTGCATACATATTCTAAACCCGTTGCATAAAGAATAAATGCACAAAGTTTTCCTTTTTGTTTATGACAATATTCTTTTAAATCAAATTTTTCTTTGTTACAAAGAGGGCAATTCTCGCATTTATCTTTTGAACACATATTTGGAACGAAATTAAAAGTTATATCAAAATCTTTTGGATAGCACTGTATTTCTTTATTTTTTTCTTTCCAATTGCTCAATTCCTTTTTTTCATATAATTCTCTTACAAACTTTGAAGATTTTTCAATATCTTTAAATTTATCATTGGCTTGTTGATTATTAAACCAAAAACACTTTGCAAATTTTAAGTTATTATTCCACACATCACCGGGAAGTTCAAACTCGTTTGCATTATCTTTTTGTAAACATTCTACTTTTTCACCTGTAACTATTTCAAAACATTTACTAAATATCGGGTGATAAATAAAATCCCTTGCAACACACCATAAGCGTTTTGAATCATATTTATTTTCATTAAATGTATAAGCTTTTTTAAGCGGTTTTGTTTTTTCATTTATATACCACTTTTCTTCTATTTCAGGATTGTCACCTAAATACTTTTTCGTAGTTTTACTATTCTTATAAAAAAATGTATTTTCTTTCTTTTTACTATTTTCACTTAAGCTAATCACACCATATTTTTCTTGTTTTAATATATTGCAAATATTTTTTTCGTTTCCTTTGACCTGCGGTATAAGTTGGTAAGTTAATCTATACATTGAATAGGCTAAAGAATATATTTTATTCCTTGCTTCTTCATCATATACAACAGGTTTTTCTTCATTTTGATTTCCAATTGCATAATTTAAAAACTGTATGAAACTTCCTTCAAACTTTTCGCATAAATATACAAGAGTCTTATAAATACACAATAAATCAGTTATCATAAATCTGGAAGAAAATTTTGCTCGTTCTTTCATTAATTTATACTCAAAATATTTTTTTATGTGCTCCTTTTCATTGTCTTCAATATTATTGCAAAGATAATACGAGTATTTCTCCCCAAGATCACCATTTCCATTATTCTTTTTTTCGGATTCTACCATTTTATTAATTAAATTTCTAATGAGCTTTCTTGTGTTTTCTTTTTGATAAATACCCTTTTTTCTTTGTTCAATAAAATTTTTAACCAAAGCGGAAATGGTATATCCCCCGGCTTTAAAAATATCTTCATAAGGCATTTGCCTATCACAAATATATACGAGATAATGCGTTAATAAAATTGCTTCAGCAGCTTCAGAGCTTGTATCATCTCCAACAAAGTTAAATAAACCATCATTGCAATAGTATTTAATTAAATCATATTGATTTTTTTTCGCACATTCCCATCTTAAATTTTCAAGCCAGGCAATAATTTTTAATTTTTTTTCAATTTTTTCAACATAAATTTTTTCTACAATGTTTTCCATAAAATATTCCAACTCTTTTCTTATATTTATTATATTTTTTATACACATATATGACAAAGATTTTAACAAACTGATTTTTTAAGATTTTGTACTTGAAAATACGAACGGGGAAGTCATTATAAATACCATATAAAGAATAAACCTGATATAGTCTTGTTTTGAGGTTTATTTGTGTAATTTAAAATAAAAATAGCCCGGGATAGTTATATCGTTGCTGAGCTTTGCAAAGCATACGAAAGAAGTATGCTACGGAACATTTATGTTTGTAATTATTGATACAAGATTTTTCTTCAGCTAAATGCTTGACTTATAGTTACTATCAAATTTATCATATTATTATAGAATTGGAGAGATAGTTATGACAAAATCAAAAGTTTATTTTACTAAAGAAATTACCCCTC
>CANQAL010000003.1 GCA_947589255.1 Candidatus Gastranaerophilales bacterium
ACTGGATAAGTTCTTGCAATATGCAATAGTAGCGGCAAGAGAAGCCGTAAAAGACTCCGGTATTAAAGAATCCGGAATAGATCCGTACAGGTTCGGATGTATAGTCGGTTCAGCGGCAGGCGGATTTCATACAATAGAAAAAAGCTACGCCGATATGCTGAATAAAGGGCCGACAAAATGTTCTCCGTTTACAATCCCAATGCTTATATGCGATATGGGCGCAGGAAAAATCTCAATAGAAATGGGTGCAAAAGGTGTAAATAAGGCAGTTGTATCTGCCTGTGCAACAGCTGCTCATTGTATTGGCGACGCATTTAGGACTATCCAATACGGTGACGCTGACGCAATCATTGCAGGCGGAAGTGAAGCCGTTATTTGTACAATAGGATTGGGTTCTTTTACTGCGGCAAAAACATTATCAAAAAGAAATGACGAACCGACTAAAGCTTCAAGACCTTATGATAAAGACCGTGACGGTTTTGTAATGGCTGAAGGTGCAGGGGTTCTTATTTTAGAAGAACTTGAACATGCTAAAAAGCGAGGTGCAAAAATATATGCAGAAGTTATCGGCTACGGGCAAACAGGTGACGCGTATGATGTAGTTGCACCTTGTCCTGACGGTTCAAGTGCGGCTAAAGCAATGGAATTTGCATTAAGTGATGCAGGCATTAAACCTGCCGACGTTCAATATATTAATGCACACGGAACAAGCACACACTTAGGTGATATAGCAGAAACATTAGCTATATCAAAAATTTTCGGAGATAAAACCAAAAATCCTAATTTAAGAGTAAGTTCAACAAAATCAGAAACAGGACACATGCTTGGTGCTTCCGGCGCGGCTGAATCCGTTATCTGTATTCATGCTATTAACGATGGTATTGTTCCGCCTACAATAAATCTTGATAATATTGATGAAGAAGTTGCTAATTTAAATTACGTTCCGAACAAAGCGGAAAAAATGCCCGTCAATATAGCGTTAACGAATTCCTTCGGTTTTGGCGGACACAATGCTGTATTAATATATAAAAAATATTGTTAAAAATATATAAACTCATTTTAAAAAGAGCAGTAATTATTTTACTGTTCTTTTTTTGTAATATTTTTTAACAAAACACAAAAAAGTATAAATTTTTTCTCTAAAAAAAACTTTATTAAAATATAAAGATTTTTATGGGGATACATTTATAACTAGGAGGAAATTTAATGAGTGTTTCTTTTACGGGTGGAATTGATTACAGCAGATGGAAACCAATTAATAATGAAAGCTATGTAAGTAAAAATTCACCGCAATATGCTGCAAGTGAAGTTGAAAACGATCAATATATATCATCATCAAAATCAGCAGGATGTACAGACGGAAAAGACGATGGTAAAATCGGATTTTTCAGCGCAATAGGAAATGCAATCAAAGGGGTGGGAAAAACCATTGTAAATGGCGTAAAGGGAATGTTTACGAATAAAGAAGGTAAATTCTCACTTGGAAAGACCTTATTAAGTTTAGGTACTGCGGCATTATGTATTGCTGTTCCGGCGGTCGGGGTTGCAGCTTGTGTAATCGGCGGAACAATGGGCGCAGTCCAAGTCGGAAAAGGCATATATCATGCAGCGACCGCAGATACTGACGCAGAAGCAAAAGCGGCTTGGCAAGATATCGGAGGCGGCGCATTCACAGTCGGTATGTCCGTTGTCGGTGCTAAGGCCGGAGTTAAAGGAATGAAAACGGCCGCTGCTAATACATCTAAAGGTTCAGCACTTCAAAGTTTAGAAAGCGCAGGAACAAAATTGTCCGCTAAAACTATTGGTCAATACGGTAAGGCATTTTTACAAGACGGATACCGATCAGGAAAATATAATTTAGGTCAAATAAAAACATCACTTTCTTCAGGAATAGCAACTGTAAAAGAATTGAAAGAACTTAACAGCATGCGCAGGGCAAATGCTAAGGCGCTGGCTAAACAAGCAAAAGGTGAAACATTAACGGACGCAGAATTAAAAGCCATAGCAGACTGGGAAAATCTTGCACCTGACCAATTCAGCCAAAGTGCATATAATATAGCCAATAAACAAAATACATTAGCTGCAAAAGCTGCAGAATTTAAAGAAGCACCAATTCAATCATTGAAAAACGCAATTAATCCGGATAGAGCAGCTGCTATTCTTAAAGAAATCAGACATCCGATTAACGCAGCTAAAAAACTTCCGGGAAATATATCAGCAGGAGCTAAAGCAGTACTTGAAGCTATAAAAAGTACAGATTCAACTTATGCACAATTAGTTCAAAAATACGGGTTTGAAAATGTAGCTGAAGTCCTTGAATTATACGGCGGATTCACTATCGCAAACGAAGCTGTATAAGAATAATAAATAATAAAAGAGGAAGATTTGATTCTTCCTCTTTTTTTAATTTAAAATCAGCTTTATATCTTCCTTTGGCGAAGATATTTCTTTTATATCAAATAATTTTTTTAAGCCTTCCAATAAAACCGGACTGATAACATTAGGGCAGCAGTTTCCTAAAAATAAATTTTTTATTCCCAAATACTGTAAATTAAACAGATGAGAAATCGTATTAATTGCGCAATCCGTAAAGAAAATACTTACATCCTTATTAATATTTTCAGCAAGATTGTTCATAACATTCAATATTTTATATAAAATCAAAAAATCATAATAAGGATTAACAAATAAAATATTATCTTTTGAATTATCATAAGCGAATGAAATTACAAACAAATCATCAGGTGCTTCCGATAAGAATTTTTCAATATAATCACCGGTTTTAGTGAATTTATCGATTAATCCGACAAAAGCAATATGTTTAATTTCACCCGTTTTATACATATTTACCATTTCCGTAATTTTACAAAGAAGCTCATTTTCATCATATCCTATGGAGATATCATCTATAATTGTATTTTCGGTAAAACCTTTTGAATTAAGGGCATACTTGATAATCGGAGAAAAATCATCATTATCAATCTTCGCAATACCGAACGGAGGATATTTTGATTGTGTATATATTTGACCTCTGATAACATCAATTTTTGGAGCTGAATTTCTTGTTATAAAAATAGGTCCCGGGAAAGAAGCAAAATCAAGAGGAAAATTATTATTTAATCTTTGATAATGCCCGATAAGATTAGGATTTTCTTTAAATTTTTTATATTGAAATGCTGAGATTAGATTATTATGAGTATATACATTTATTTTTTTACCTCTTACAGACTCTAAAACTTTTTCCAAATCTAAAAAACTTGAACCTGATACAAGTATTGCTTTTCCTTCTTTTACGATAAACGGAGCTTGTGATTTTTCTACAGGGCCGAATCGTTCACTTATTTTATTATACAATTTTTTTGTTATTTTATAGTTCCAAGCCGAAAACTCTTTAATCTTTATTATCCATTCATTTTCATCCTCGGAAGTAAAATTAGCGCTATTAAATAATTTTAAGACTTCTTCTTTAGCTTCCGTAAAATCTATACCGTAATTTTTTAATTCAATTAAACAGTTACAAGCATTAAGAACAAGATTAATCATAATCTCATACAAATTTTTTTTATTTGTATTAGTCAATAAGTCTTTCTCGCTAAGATTTTTTTCATGTTCATTTAAAGCTTTAATAATAGACTCTTTACCCGTAAGCACAGCCATTTTACGTTCGGTATTATCAGGTGTTATACCCTTTTGCGAACAAAGATTTATATACATATCCTGAAGTTTGGTTTTATTATCATACAAGTCCTCAACTATAACAAAAAAACTTTCTTTTTTAAAATCCAAATTAACTATTAATACTGAAACAAATTCAATAACTTTATCCGTATATGAACTCATATCAACATCTAAATCTTTTAGTTTTTCAATATAAAAGACAACATCTCTCAATTCGGAAACAAGCAGTTCTTTAATAGCATAAAAATAAGGGTCAAAAGAAAAAATTCCGGATGAATTAGCCCCCGTACAAAGCGAATTATAAAGATTAAAAAATTTATTCATAACACGGTATTCCTTTAATCTTCAAGCATTTCATCAAGTTCGCCGGCAGTATTTAATTTGTTTAAAACATCAAAACCGCCTATTCTCTTTCCGCCTATAATAATTTGAGGCACGGTAACTCTGCCTTCTATACCGTAATATTCACCCAGTTTATTTCGATATTCATCTTCATTTTGAGTAATATCTATTTTTTTATAATCAATACCTTTTTCTTTTAATAACATTTCAGCTTTTTTACAGTAAGGACAATAATCTACCGTATAAATAACAACTTCTTTCATAAAAAACACCTATATAACATAATACTTTTTCAATTATTGAAAAAGCAGGCAATTTAATTAAGGCACAACAGATTAAAACTATTTACTTATTCTTGAAATTAAATCTTGTATATTTTTCTTTTCTTCATCGGGTAAATCAAAATTGAGATAATCCTGAAAATATTCAACGGCGCTTTCATAGTCATTACGCGCCATAAAAAGCACACCCAATTTTTTGTATGAGGGATGAAAATTTTCATTAACTGAAATTGCTTTTAAATGATTTGAAATAGCTTTATCAACATTATCATTTGCCTCATACGCCAAAGCTGTTTGATAATATAGCACGGCATTATCGGTAATTTTTTCAAGAACATTTTCATAATTATCAACCGCGCTGTCATAATCACCAAGTTCATATTGAATATTACCCAAATCCCAATAAGCGTCAATATTATCAGAATCTATATCCAAAATTTCAAATAATTGATCCATCGCCAAATCATATCTGCAATCTTCAACGTAAAATCTTGACAGATAATGTTTCAGGGCAATTTCTTTTGGCATAAGCGTAACGGCATTTTCCAAAAGATTTATAGCGTCAATAATATTTTTATTCCTGAAATAGACATCGGAAAGATTTATATATGTTTGAACAGATTTAGGATTAACGGAAAGAGTTTTAATAAAATATTCAACAGCCAAATCATCCTTAGCCAGTTTTGAATAACAAAGCCCGATATTATTCATAATATTGGGATTATTCTTATCTTCCTCAAGCTCTTTAATAAACAAATCCGCAGATTTATCATACTGCCCGGATTTAAATAAATTAAGCGCCTCTTTTAAATTTGTATTTATTTCATTTTCCATACTTTTATATTACAATAAAATAAAAATCAATCAATATACATAAGAAAGGAAAACCTATGTCCGGACACTCAAAGTGGTCAACAATAAAACACAAAAAAGCAGCAGTTGATGCGGCAAGAGGAGTTACATTTCAAAAATTTTCACGAGAATTAATAGTTGCAGCTAAACTTGGCGGAGCAGACCCTGCCGGTAATTTCAGATTAAGAACCGCTATAGACAGAGCAAAAGCTGCAGGGCTTCCGAACGATAATATAAAAAGAGCAATTGAAAAAGGTGCAGGTTCAAGCGGCGCTGACAGTATGGAAGAATTAACCTATGAAGGCTACGGCGCAGGCGGTACAGCTATCTTTATAGAAGCGATGACGGATAACCGCAACCGTACCGCAGGCGATATAAGAAGTTATTTTTCAAAATTCGGCGGTAATCTCGGTGAAACAGGCTGCGTCGGCTGGATGTTCAAACAAGTCGGAGTTATTGAATTCCCAAAAGAAAATACGGATTTTGACAAACTCTTTGAAGCAGCTATTGACGCAAATGCTCAAGATGTTCTTGAAGAGGATGAAACATATAAAGTAATTACAACTCCGGAAGATTTCCAATTCTGCGTTGAAACTTTAGAAAAAAACGGATTTAAAGGTACATCAGCTGAACTCTCAAGAATTGCTGAAAACTCCGTTGAAGTTACTGACGAAAAAATTGCAACAAATATATTAAGGTTAATGGAAAAACTTGAAGAACACGATGATATTCAAAATGTTTATTCAAACTTTGATATTTCAGACGAATTAATGGAAAAAATCGATTTATAAAAAAAGCCCTTCGTTATGAAGGGCTTTTTATTAATGTTTTAATCGAATTAATTTTGTAAGCATACTTGGAGATTTTGATGAGAATATACCAAGCAGCGAAAACTTATTATTTAAATTTTTATGTTTATTTTGCATTAATTCTAATTCCATACCTACATTGGAATATAATTCTTTAATAACATCCTTAGCGCGTTCTTGTTCATTTTTATATTGCGAACGTATTTTTTCAAGTTCATTATGGTCAAGGAACTTACCTCCGCAGCTGTAACATTCATCAACTTGAACATCATGTTTTGCACTCGCATAATTTTTCATCATTGCACTGCCGCATACGGGACAATATCTCGTTTCCGTTTCATCTACTTCTTTAAATGTTTTATTTTCAAAAATTTTTTCTAACGGTTCAATATCTTCATGAGCTTCATCAAATTTATTAAATTCTCTGTTATCAAAATAAATACCGCCGCAGCCATCAACGCAAACATCTAAATTTACACCTGCTGTCGGCATAAAAATTTTTTTCATTTTACAACCGCACGCAGGGCAAGTAATTTCTTCCAAATTATCAGCCATACTATTAACCTCTTTATTATACTTTCATTATTTCAATATTATATCAAATTTTATAATCTTGTAAATTTATTCATTATCCGGAAAATTATTTTTTATATTATTCAAATAATATTTTGTATAAGCATCAGCCAATGGTTTTTGAAATGCTTTAAATCCCATAAAGCGTAAGACAGGAAACATTTCGCCAAAAAACGCAGTTCCGCAGTATCTTCTATAAGCGCCTCCGGCTTTTTTTAGGTCGTTTAAATTTTGTAAAGCATACTTTGCACGCTCATAATATTCATTTTGTTGAGCTTTAAACACTTGACCGTATTCACTGTTATAGAATTCTTTTAAAACTTCCATATCACGCTCTTGAACGGTATTTGCTTCGGCGCGGATTTTAACTAATTCGTCATAATTAAGAAACTTTCCGCCGCAATGGTAGCATTCATCTATTTGAACTTCATGTTTAGCACTTGTATAATGTTTCACCATTGTATTGCCGCATGCCGGACATATTATAGTTGAATTATAATCGTGCTTTTTAAAATTTTGTCCTTCAAAAAGTTTAACAAGCGGAGTAATATCTTCGTGCGGTTCATCCACCTTTTCATATTCGCGGTTATCAAAGAACAAACCTCCGCATTCCATACAAACATCAATATTGATGTTTGAATTTGTAAGATAAACTTTTTTCATTGTCTTATCACAGACAGGGCAGTTTATATCCAATGAATCATTATCAGATAACATATTTTTGCACCTCACATACAATTACAAAAATATTTTACAAAATTGAGGAAAATTTGTAAAATTTTAAACACAAAAAGTCCCCGAGTATATGCGGGGACTTTTGCACCTCTATAGAGATAGGAAACAAAAATTATTGTTCGTGGCAACCGAAAGCAATAGTAACTTTTTCTCTCGGATTAACAGATGAAACCTTCATACCTTTAGGATCAACAAGGTAGCTTATTTCATCACCGGTATATTGGAATAATCCCATAGTACCTGATAAAGCGGTTCTTGTTAAATCAACAGGAGCTGTAACAATAGCTTTACCAACATCTACATAGCTTCTGCCGGCAGCTTTAAATTGACCTTGGAATACTTCACCAGTACCTACGCCGACACCTGAAACAACTTGTTCAACTGCATTTGAAGCACTAACGATAGCACCGCCGACGGTTCTGCCTACATCACCTAACAAACCGCCTACCCAAGTGAATGGGAATTCGACTATACGAGCAACGGCATTAGGATTTTTAACTCTGTTTACTTGAGCGGTTAAAATTTGGTTAGGCAATTGAGCCTTACATTTACCGTTTTTAATAGTATTAAATGATAGTTTTAAAGCACCTTGGCAATGTTTAGTCGGTCTGACAACTTCAAGAACTTTACCGTCTACTCTTGAACCTGCAGGGAATTCAACACCGTCAATAGTTACAGAGTCAATAGTTGTTGCAGCAAATCTGTCGCCGATATTAGCTGATTTTGCACTTATTTCATCACTGAATGTAAGTTGAAGTGTAGGTATTGTAACTGTTTCTTCTTTTTCGTAGAATGCTTGTTTCGGTTGACATCCGCAATCAGAAGATGAAATTTTATCACCCTTGCTGTAGCCTAATGCAACTCTGACATTTTCTAACATTGAAGCGATTTCGGCACGGCTTGCATCTTTATTAGGCGAAATTTCATTAGGATTTGGGAATTCAGTTATACCGCCATTTTGCAATACCTTAGCGGTGGAAACTTTAGCCCAAGACGGCACCGTATTTCCGTCACAGTATTTATTTAAGACTTCTTCAGCTTTACATTCATCCATAGGGCAGTTTATACCTTTTGCCATAATAGCGAAAGCTTCAGCTCTTGAAATAGGTTGATTTGGCTTAAATGTATCATTTGGATATCCTGCCATTAAACCGTTAGCTACCGCCTTGGCAATTGTTTTATTTGCCCAGTGAGATTCCGGTACATCAGAAAACATATTATTAGGGCAAGTAACATTATCGTTTAAATTAAAACCTTTTACAACCAAAGTTGCCATTTCTGCTCTTGAAACCGGAAGATTTGGTTTAAAAGTTCTGTCGGGATATCCTGCAATGACATTATTATCAGTTAATGTATTAATGTCACAGCTTGCCCAATATCCGTCCGGAACGTCTTCAAAAGCGCTGACAATCGGAGCAGCTCCGCCTGTTGCAGAAGAATATTCAAAAGGTTCCATAGATTTTTGCAGAACATCCATACTTGTATTTGTGTGAATTTGAACAGGACAACCTGCTCCGTCAATATTCATAGGATTTCTGTCTACGGGAATACCGTGGAAATACGGAGTATTATCCAAACAAGGTATAGGCGCAGCAGCACCCGTCATTGAACCGTCATCACAGCCACAGCCGTTCATAGCCATTGAAGGTGTTTCAGATACAGGTATTCCGCTAAATCCTGCTCTTGAATCATCTCCTAAATATATACCGTTGTTTCTTTCGCCAACAACTTGGTTATGTCCGTAAATTGCATTAGGATATGCATAAACCTGCTGTTCAAATTTTTTACCGTCAACTGTATTAGGACATACGGCACATGTAGGATTAGACGGAACAGGACAAGCTGCTATCGGCGGACATACGTTACAATCATCGGATATCTTTTTACAAGAATCGCAGTCTTTTTTTTCACACGGATTGCTTGTTGTTCTGTCTTGACAAGCACAACTATCTATATCATTATGACATTTCGGACATTTTGCTGTTTGCGGTGTCACAGGAGAAGAACATCCAGACAAAGGGCAAGCCGCCAAAAGCTCATTTGATGTTTCAGTTGCTGTTTCTTGTGTAAAACCTGCATTTGTACCTGCCATTACTCCGAGTGTTAATACGGCGGCAAGTGTCATTTTGTTTATTTTCATTTTTCCTCCTTGTTCATAAAAGAAATGTTACAGGCAAACATTTCCTTTTATCTCTCTATTTTTTATTATTTTTTATTTTCTATCTTTTGAATTATGATATGTATTGCCCCCTCTATTCATTGCCTTATTTTAGTATTTATTAGGCTATTTATCGGATACAGCAAAATTTGAATTCATACTTGAAGTGGATTTTTATTTTGTTAAAACTGCTAGAATAAACTTTGGGAGTGATTATGAACTTAAACGAATGCTGTCTTTTAAACTTTTTAATAAATCCTGATGAAATAAATGAATTATCCGAAATTTTCATGAAGAATATTGAAGAAATTGATAAAAACTCATATTTAAATAATAATTAAATATCGGAGTTTTTCATGAAAGATTTATTAAATTTAATATACCGACACAGATACGATATTTTTTTATCACTTGTTCTTATTTCAACAGTGATATTTATGTGCTTTGTTTTTCCTTTAAACGAAACTAAAAATATAATAACTTCCATAGAAAACAGCAGTTTTGATTTAAGACAAAAAATAATTTCAAAACATAAAACAGTCAATAAGGATATTGTATTAGTTTCAATTGACGACCCTTCTTATGAATACCTTGTTGAAACGTACGGGGAATGGCCTATTCCCAGAAAAGTCCATGCTGAAATTATTGACTATATAGAATCCCAAAATCCTAAATACATCATTATGGAATTCCAATATATAAAATCACTATGGAGCAACAAAGGAAGCGATGAAAAGCTAATTAATGCTTTTAAAAAATATCCCAATGTATATACTGTTTTTGTTTTTGACAATTACAGTTACGAACTGAGACAACCTCCTGTTATTGATAAAAAGCTGACTACTGAATTAAAAATTGATTCTGACACACTTAAAATTCCAAAATATAAGAATTGCAGAATTATTATGGAGGAAATAATAAAAGCAACCGATAAAATAGGACATACAAATGAAGCCGATAAAGATAGCGGCATAATCAGAACTATTCCTTTAATCGCAAATTATCCTTTATATAATGACAAAAATTATGAAGAAATAAAAGACCAATATTTTTTATATAATACTTTAAAACTCAGCATTGACTATTTTAATAAATATGAAAATGCAAATATTTCAGAAATCAAAATAGATAAAAATAATAATTTAATTTTAGGAAAAAGAAAAATTAAACTTAACGAAAAAGGTGAAGTAATTCTCAATTGGTACGGAGAAAGCGGGTTAAAAGATGAAAATAAATTTAAATATGTATCTTTCTGGAAAATATTAAAATCCTCAAAAGCTAAACGAGAAAAAGAAAAAGAACTTATTCCGAAAGACTTTTTTAAAGATAAAATTGTATATGTCGGAGGAAGTGTTTTTCAATTATCTGATGTAAGAGTTTCTCCTACCAGCATGACAATGCCTATGCCTGAGGTAAATGCTACATTATTAAACAATATATTGGATAACAGCCTGATTAAAAAAGCGGATTTAAGTTATAATCTGCTTATCTGTCTTATTTTAGGACTTAGCGCAATATATACGGTAATAAAAATTCGTTCAATATATTCATCAGTTACTATGTTTTTAATATTTCTTGGGTTTTACCTCTATTTTGCCACATATATTATGGAAAAATATAATATATGGGTATGGATTGCAATACCTGTAGTCAGTTCATTTATAGCATTTATTTTTGCATTTATAATTAAATACCTTATTAAATCCCGAGATTTTGAATACACATATAAACTTGCAACAACAGACGGATTAACCAATTTATACAACCACAGGTATTTTCAGGAACAAATGAAACTCAATACGGATAAATCAAAAAAATTAAATAAAACTTTTTCGTTAATAATGATTGATATTGATTTCTTTAAAAAATTCAATGATAAATACGGACACCAGGCAGGTGATGCAGTACTTAAACATGTTGCATCAACAATAAAAAGCTGTGTACGGGTAAATGATATTGTTTGCAGATACGGCGGAGAAGAAATGGCTGTTATACTTGAAAATACCGATAAAAAAAGTGCACTTATTACCGCTCAAAAAATTTGTGAAACAATAGCTTCAAAAAAATATAATCTTTCTCCTGATGTACAGGTAAATATAACAATAAGTTTAGGGGTATCCACATACCCTGAGAACGGAAATACTCCGTCAGAACTTATTGAATACGCAGATAAATGCCTATATTGCGCAAAAGAAAACGGAAGAAATCAGGTCGGATTTTTTAATTAAGTAAATATTTCTTAACATATTCCGAAAAAAAGTAAATTTCCTTCTTTGAAATTACTTATATAAAAATACATAAATGTATTTCAGGTAGTAACAAATTAAGGAGGTAAAGGAATATGGCACCGGTAGCATTCAAACCAGAAGGAGGATTAGTTGGAGCAAATAATTTTGCACCTCAACCTCAAAGTAAAGACAATACAAAACTAATTGTTAAAACAGAATTAAAAAGAGCGAAAGAACTGGAAAAATTAGAAGCAAAACATGAAAGAGGCGAAATTTCCGATTTCGACTATCGTATTAATAAGGCTGCAATTAATCTTATGTACGATTTAATGGAAGAAACCCAAACGGGTAAACCTCCGGTAATGAATTGTGTAGCATAAAATACAACAAAATAAAAGAAGGACTAATCTTAAATTAGTCCTTTTTTTTGAATATATAAAAAATTTGTAAATTTATGTTAAATAATGTCTTAAAATACTCAATTTTTAAGATTTTCAGGCTTTATATAATTTGGCTAAGTATTGGAGAAATTATTGTGATAGTAAATTCAGTTAACAAAATCGGACAAATACAACCCTCAGCAAATGAAAAGGTAAAAGAAAATAACCAAAATAAAACAACTGAAAAGCAAATAAATGAAATATCAAATATTTGCTATAAGCCGATTTCATTCGGAAGGACACTTGCTGAACACAAAAGCTGGGGAGCTGTTATAGACCCTAAAACAAAAGAAGCATCATTTAAAATTTTTACATACCCCGATACAAAAAAAGTAACAGTCACAGTAAAAAAAAGAAACAAAAAACAAGAAAAAACATATGAATTAATAAATAAAGGAAACGGGATTTTTGAAACAGCAAAAAAGATTCCATCAGATGAAGTTCAAAACGGCGACAAATATTTTTATACAATATACAAAGGAAACGGTGATACAGACAAAGTTAAAGACCCGTATTCATTCAGACAGGAACAGCTGTTAGGTGAATCTGTTATATATGACCATTCTTTATTTAACTGGACTGATGATAAATGGTTTAAAAATAATAAAAACAGAATTTCCCGTAAAGCAAATTATGAAAACGGATTAAAGCCTGTAAGCAGTGCAAGAATATATGAATTTAACCCTGCAACATTTACACAAAAAGGAACATTTAAAAGCGCAAAATCTATGCTTAATTCTGTAAAAGACATGGGATTTAATGCAATAGAAATCATGCCCGTTGAAAATACATTTTCATTCAACTGGGGTTATGACGGAGTAGATAAATTTGCGCCATCTGAGCATTTAGGCGGGCCGGATGAATTAAAATCATTAATAGATTATGCACATAATATCGGTTTAAATGTAATAATGGATATGGTTCCAAATCATTTAGGACCTGATGGAGCTTCTTTATTGAAAACAGGACCATATATAAAGGGAAGTAATGACTTTGGCGAGGCTTTTAATTTTGAAGGGCAGAATTCAAAGTATGTTCGTGATTATATGGTTAATGCTGCGCTTAACTGGATTGATAATTATCATTGTGACGGGTTAAGACTTGATATGACAAAATATATGGAATCTGATTACACGATGAAACAGATTGCGGCAGAAATTAATTATCATAAGCCCGATGCCTTTTTAATAGCGGAAGATGGCAGAGGTAATGATTACAGAGTCACCGCTCCGCTTGAAAAATTTGAATCCGAAGAAGGCAATAACGAACAAAATCATTGCAGAGCAATAGAAAATATTGAAAATAATAATACACCGCTTGACAAATTAGGATTTAACAGTGAATGGGATTTTTATTTCTACCACACTTTAAATGAATGCCTGTATGGAAATGTAGATTTAGACAACCTTGAGAATGCACTCTATAGCGGAAGTTCAAGAGTAAAATATGTTATGAGCCACGATGAAATAGGCAATTTTGAAGGTTCAAGGCTCATATCAAAATTACTTGTTCCAATGTTAAACTTAAATGAAAATATTCAGCTTAACTATAGGGATATCCAAAGAGCTAAAGATTTAAGCAAGGCAAAACAAATATCTGAAGAAGAAGCAACACATATTGTTAAATCACAAAAAGCACAGCTGGCTTCAGAGCAGCTTGCAATTTTCCTTCAAACCGGATATCTTGATGATTACAAAACTAATATACAGGGCATTTCTTCGCAGAAAAAAAGAGCAATTCAAAAAGCATTTGAAAGTGATGTTTTAACCCCTTTAGGAATCAGAAAAGATTCAGGGATTACTGTTGAAGCCTTAAATCAAATTTATAAAAAGGCATATGATAAATATAAAATGGTACTTGCAAGAACATATGCAACCCCCGGTCAAAAAATGGTATTTCAAGGGGATGAAAAGGCAGATTTAACCCCGTTTAGATTTTTTAGAGAATTTCAATCCGTACCGGATGAACACTATCTGTATGTTGAAAAAGGATACGATACGGGGCTTAAAGGATTTATTGAATCTAAACTCGGCACATTAAAATATTCTTCCGAAGGAAAAGATAACATAAGCAAATTTAAAAATTTAACCAGAGATTTAAACAGAATAAACGAAGAAAATCCTGCGCTTTCCGATGGTTACATTGTTAGAGAAAACACAGTAAAACACCCCGTTTCAAAAGTTCTGGGAACTCATATGAAAGCTAAAAATGCGGATAATGAAATATTTGCAATAACAAACTTTATGGATGCCGAATACCCAAGGCTTGATGCTTCAAGTTATTTCATTAATTTCCCGAAAGGAAAATGGAAAGAAATATTAAACACCGACAGCACTCACTATGACGGCTCAGGCGCATTTAAAAATAATCAAGTTATCATAAGTGACGGACAAAATAAAAATCCGATTAAAATGGCAGCTTATTCAACATTAATATTTAAAAAGGTAGGTTAATATTTTTCTGCAAGCCAGCGGGAATTAACATATTCCACACTTTTTAATTCGCCTTTTTTAGCGCCTTTTGTATAATAAATCGGATTAAAATAAACTCTTAAAAACATATTTCTGCCATCCTCTGTCTGTATCCTTTTTTCGGGACGGAGTATGTAGTTTCTTTGTTTATCAAAGAAAGTTCTGTTTTCAAGTCTTACTTTATATGTATCTGTCCTGCCGTACCTGTCTAATGCTTCAGCTTTAGCCATTCCGATAGGTTTTGCCATGATATCAATTTCATTAGCATCTTCTCCCGTAACAAGTGCAGGACGGACTATTGAGTTTTTTTCGGTTATATTTTTAGCCAAGTCAGGCTTTATAAGTTTTTTTGTCTTTGGGCTGTAATAGTCATAATATGACCTTACAAGAGGCATTTTTCTGTAATCGTTATCAACACTTTTATATTTATCTATAAATGATGGATTTGAATTTTTACTCTCGGGAGCATTTAAACTTGAAACAAGCATTCTTTGACATTTTTTAACGGTTGCTTCATCCTCTGCTTTTAAATATCTGTATTGATTTTCACCAATTTTTTCGTCCTTTAAAAAATATTGAACAGGGACATATGCCTTAAATGATAATCCGCTTATATTATTTATTCTCATATAAAATACCTCTTTTTCGTGATTAAATCACGAAAAAGAAATATTTTGTTATTTTATGAAAATATATTTACAATTAGTCTTTAAGCCCCATTACTTCAGAAGCTTCTTCCCAGCCTTCTTTATATAAATCTTTTTCCTCGGGGCTGAGTTCTTTTAGTAATCTTAAAAAATTACCGACATGTTCTTTTTCGTCGTCTGCAACTTCCGATAAAAGTTTTTTTGCATGCTCTTCTTCTATGGAATCCCTTAATTGTTCATAAAGCTGAATAGCCTCAAACTCTGAAGCAATACTAAATCTTATTGCTCTTATGAGTTCATTTTTATCTAATTTCCTTTCGCATTTATTTCCGCTGAACGGTTGTGAAAATTCAGGCATAATAATTTCCTCCTTCTTCTGTGATAATTTCACAAAATCTAAAGGAGGAAATCACTCTGTTGTTTATCTTATCAGTTAATTATTTTTCAATAATGAAATCTGTTCCTGATTTATTTATATAGAAAGTTAACGGCACTTGAAATTTTTGTTCGCAGGCATCAAACGTCCATATCTCTTTCCAATAGCCTTTTATATATTTATCATTTTTCTTTACAACATCATAAGGTTCTTGTATTAATTGAGTATCAGTTACCTTAAAATCACTGCACAGGGGATATTCCTTTGTTGAATTAAAATAAACCTTCTTTAATACATTATATTGAAGTGCATTATTGGCAATAGAGTTACCGGGCAAGGGGAAATTAAAATCAAATCCTCTTGCTTGTACACTCATACCTGTTAAAACCACGAAAAAAGCAATAAGTACTTTTTTAGCCAAATTAATTCTCCGATTTTACAAGATACTCAGTATCTTTAACGGTCATTGCATAATATGGAACTTCTTTACCCTTTTCCAATAAGAATAAGACAAACGGTTTATCGAAATAGTAATATTTCGGTTTATCAGGGGCAGGGTTAAGTGCGGTTTTCATAACAGCTATAGCAGCTTCGCTCTTTAAGCTTCCGCCTTTATTATCCATTTTAAATTTAATTGTTTGTAATGCCTGTGTAATTACTATATTTGTACCTTTAATTTTCTTATTGCAAAGTTCATTATAAGAAATTAATTTATCAACAATTAAATCAGGAACTTTTAATTCGTCCTTATGTCCCATTTTATCTTCATCTGCTTTATTTAAAACATAGGCATAATGATTTTCCAAAGTATCATCTTTATCGGTTCTATACAGTATTACTTCTTCATTTTCATTTGTTAAAAGTTTAACGGCATATTCATTTTCATCCGTATAGAAAAGTACTTTTACATTCTCTTTTAGTTTCTTTTTTGAATGTTTTGTAATGCCGAAGAATTTATATGCGTCATCCGAGTTATTAAATTTATCGGCATCAAGCCTGTCAAAAGGTGTAAGGAATGTAAAATCCTTCTTTAACATTGCATAAAATAAGTATGTTTTATTATTCCAAACAATATTGCCGAGAATATCGCTTTTTTCGTTAAATTTATTCTTTATGGATTTTTCAATATGTTTCTTTAAAGATTTTGTTGCTTTACCTTGAGCTATAAAATATGATTTCTCTGAAAGGATATCTTTTGTATAAAGTCTTTTATTAAGTTCATCAGCAATAGGAGGGTTCCCGCCTTCAAATTCAACTCTTTTTCCGCCCGTAACTTTATCCATAAACTCGTTCCAAACAAGCTGAAATGTTACACACCAAATATCCTGATAGGGTTTATTAACTTCTTTATCAGCTTCAACTTGAACTGCAGGAGTTTCTGCGGGAGGCACGACTTGAGGGGTTTCATCAACTGATTTTGCTCCGCAAAGCATAATAGAGAACAGTGAAAATGCCATTACACTAAGAATTGAAAACAATTTTTTAATTTTCATATAAATCTCCTTTTTTATAATATTATAATACAAATAGCAAAATTTATTTTCAGAATTTTTTTAATAATCGAAGGAAAAAACAATGAGTGTTCAAAGTATAAGTTTCGGAAAAAAATTAATCGGACATTGTAAGGTAGTATATGCGGAAGATAAAAATAAAATCAATGCCGATATATGGGAATTAGATTCTAAAAATCCGAAGGATTTAAAAGATGTAGAATACAGCAAGACCGCAGGAAAATCAATATACTATGATATGTACCGGGAATTTATTAAAGGGGCTGATATTCCAAGTTATAAATTTTATATGGTAACAAACGGCTCAACAGGTGAAGTAATATCCTGCGCTCAAACCTCCGTACATTTAAGCAGAGAAAATAAAAATGCTTTTAAATATCTGTTGATTGATGAACTTGAAGAAAATAAAAAATATATAAACGGAGCTGATGTAATTCTTGCTTATTTAGCAAATGATGCACAAAACGATAACAGCTCTAACTGTTCAGATAAAATAAGAACTGCTTTTACAGACAGATTGCAAGGCTCTTTAACAAGAATGAAATTTATAAAAAGAAAATCAGGTATATGGGAGCTCCCTAAAAAAACAATGAAAAGCACCGTAGATTCGGCTAAAGAAAAGCATCAACTTGAAATCAATTATTGATATCTTTTATTAAATTATCTGATTTTGAAGAATTAACAGCCAAGCGGTCGCACCTTTCATTAAATTCATGCCCGTTATGCCCCTTTACCCAGATTAATTTAATATCATGAGGCTTCATTGCACTTAAAAGCCTCCGCCATAAATCCACATTTTTTACGGGTTTTTTACCTGCGGTTTTCCAATTATTTTTCTGCCAGTTATCAATCCATTTTTGTTCAAATGCATCGATAAAATACTTGCTGTCGGAGTAAATATCAACTCTGCAAGGCTTTTTCAAAGCTTCAAGCCCTTTAATAACAGCCATTAATTCCATTCTGTTGTTTGTTGTACAATCATACCCTTGAGTTAATTCTTTTTCATGGTAATTACCGTTTATATCTTTATATCTTAAGATACAACCGTACCCGCCCCTGCCGGGGTTTCCGCCGCAAGCACCGTCTGTATACATTTCTACCGCTAATTTTTCATCCGTCATATAAAAATACTAAAGCTTATTTAATTTTCGGTCAAGAAGGTTTTTATTAATCAAATTTAATATTTTTTTACAAAAAACTAAAGATATTTTTTATTTTGCCGATAAATAGAAAAGTAAAGTGCAGGAATTAATATGTCTTCAATTAATTTTTCAGGAATAAATAATAATCAAAATCCGCAATATCAAAATAAAGTGATTAACAATAATTTTGATATTGAAGACGTTAGTATTTTATATACAACCGAAAAAGATGAACATGAAAGAAGCACCTTTGAGGAAACATTCAATGAAACTTCTGTTTCATCTGATAAAGACGGCGAAGAATTTTTAAAAGGCTTAAGCGAAAACAAAGAAAGTCTTTCAAAAGATTTAGGCTTGAGTGATGATGAATATGATGCATTTTCATTTATTTCATTGGCTTTAGCAAGCCAAGAAACAGGAATGGGCAATGAAAACGGATACGAAGAAGAAAATAGGGGTCTTGGCAAATTAGCAAGAGATTTCGGCAAATTTATAGATGTTTTGACAGGCGGGAAATCAGCCTCATCAGGACTTACCCAGATGAAAATATATGATTTTCTTAAAGGAAATCAAATCTCTGATGAAAAAAAAGCATTACTGGAAAAATACGGTATAAAAGCTAATTCCATTGTAAGTGATAATTTATTTGATAACCCCGATAAAGCAGCTGTCGCAACAATGGTAGTATTGACTTCTTTAGCTGAAAACTACGGGAATTACAAAAATACTCTTGATTCAAACAACAAGGAAATTTTTCAAAAATATTCTTCTGTTTTCTCTGAAAATGAATTATTTGAAAAAGGTCAAAATGTAATAAATGATATTTCAGAGGCATATAAAAAAGCACCCGATGAAGAAAAAGTTAAAATAAGAGAAACCTTAAAACAAGTTATGCTCTCTCAAAACGGAAGCACTATCGGTCAAAAAGGTGTTGAAAACGACTTTAATGAAGAATTACAAATACAAGAATTAAATAAGCTTCTTGCTCAATATAATGTTGAATTTCCCGCTCAGAATTTGGATTATATAAGATTTTATCTTTCCTCTGAGGGTAATGAAATGAATATTACGGAATACTGCGCATATGCTTGGAATAAAGGTACAGGAGAAACCGGCATGCAGTTTGACAGAATGTTAACTGATAAGATAGGAACAATTTTATCTAACCCCGAAGATTTTGATTATGATCAATTTACGGTAAACGTTGCAACACTTGCGGATAAATATGCTCAGCAATCAACAAACGAAAATGGTATTGATAAAATAAATTCGGCACTGGAAAGGTTTAAATAATTTATTATCAAATGCCGCAATTTATACTTTTTTATTAATTATTTGTTGTGTTTGATTACTTATTTCAAATCTAATATTATTTTCTTCAGATAACTGTTTAAAATAATCAAATAATTCAAAATAGTATTTGGGCACAATCTTGTTATTTGTTACACTATAGTCTTCAAAATTTACATCTGCTATTATATTTTTTACTTTCAAATCGTTAACGACATCAAAAAACTTTTTAATCTCTTCCTTATTATCATTAATTCCGTCAACAATAATGTATTTTAAAATAATTGATAATGGCGCCGTCGGAACTTTATTTGTATACTCTTTGATATTATTAACAATTTGATTAAAACAATCAACTCGTTTTAATTTCATATATGTATCACTACACCCGCAATCAAGTGAAATAGTTTCCCAGCATTTATTTCGCGAAAACATGTTTTCCAAGGCTTTGGAATATTTAATACCTGAAGTTGCAAGATATATCTGTGAGTCAAGGTTTTGATCCAATAATGTAATTAATTCTTCAAACTTAGGAGAGATTGTAATTTCTCCGCCGCTAAGCATTAATTTTGACTTTTTATCAAGTAAATTTCGGTCTATAAGGGATTTTATAATTGAAACAACATCATATTTCTGTCCCTTATCAACATATGCAAATACACAATAAATACATTTTGCATTACAAGACATATTATTTTGAATAAACAAACAATTAACGGAATTATCCGGCTGTTTAATTTTTTTATCCGTAAGAAAATCCTTTACCATATAACAATTTTTACATTCATCGGGAATTGCCTCATTTGATTTGGAGGAATTAATTCCAGCTATGATTTCTTTTCTTTTGTTATATATATAGTCTAAATTTATCTGTGTATCATTGTTTACATTAGAATAAAATATCGGGCCTTTAACATTTGAACAGCATGCTCTTATTTCATCATAAAAAAAATGCAAGGAATGTTTTAAATAAGGACAGTCCAAATATTTTCTTTTTTTAAACAAAAAATTAAACATAAATAAACTCCAATTAATTCTATCCTAAAATTTAAACTTAACCCCTGAACTTGTAATTTTATAAACTAAAAGAGCCTAAAGGCTCTTTTAAATGGAGGAAGAAGTGGGATTCGAACCCACGGTACGCTCGCACGTACGACGGTTTTCAAGACCGCTCCATTCAACCGCTCTGGCACTCTTCCGTACCTTAATTATATACTAATAAAAAATAGATTAATTGTAAAGTCATATATATGAAAAGATTTATACTCAATACTAAAATATTAAATATAAATCCTTTCCCTATTATTAACTGCAAATTATAATCAATCAGATAATATTTTCTTTTATGGCTTTAACTGCAGCCTGAACTCTGTCATCAACACAAAGCTTTTGTAATATACTGCATACATGCGCTTTTGCCGTATGAACACTTACAATTAATTCTTTTGCTATTTCAGTATTACTCTTACCTTTTACAAGATGTTTTAAAACTTCAAGTTCACGTTCCGTTAATTGTGCTCTTGCATCTTGAACTTCCGTAGAATGAATAAGTGTAACGTTTTCAGGCTTTGGGAAAAAATTTAAAGCAGCGGAAGAAACTCCCGCATCGACCCAGCAAGCACCCTCAGATACATTTCGTATAACTTCTGAAAGTGTTTCGGGTGTTATATCTTTTAAACAATAAGCATTAGCTCCTGCACCTAAAGCGGCAATTACTTCCTCACTTCTCTCATGAGAAGTTAAAACAATTATTTTCGATGAAGCGGATTTCTCTTTTAATTTAATAGTTGCTTCAAGTCCATTCATTCCGGGAAGCCCTAAATCCATAAGTACAACATCAGGTTTTAGCTCCTCAATAAGCTTAATACCTTCTGCAGCATCTTCAGCTTCACCAATAACATTAATATGTTTATATTCATTAAGTGTTGACTTTAAACCAACTCTGGTTAATTTATAGTCTTCTATAATAACAACACTTACCACATCTTTTTTCTGCATTAATTCGGTCACGGCTAAACCTTCCTCTCTGATTACCGATTGTATCGTTCAACTAACTAAATAACATTAGAACAAATAACATATTTACGAAATTAACCGCCTGTCTAATTTATTATTAGCCTGATGGGTAAGAACTTAAATGGTTTAATGTCTGATTATATTTTTTTCTTTTTCTCTCTGCCAAGCCCAAATACATCAAAAAATAATACTTTACCTGCATTAATTCCCAAAAGAATACCCGCAATCTTACCTACATTTTTAAATTTTAAAGCTATTGCAGATAACCCTATAATAGGCAATTCATTTAATAAAGTTTTACCAAAACCGGCCAAATAGCCTTTTGTTTTATTATATGGATGATAATATGAGAAATTTTGTTTAATATCAAACCAAACTCGTTTTAACTTATTTATTGAGGCACTATTTTTATCTGAGGTCATAAACTGTTTATAATTTTTAAAATATCTGTCAGCCGTAGAATCAATATCTGTTGATTCTGCCTTAATTTTACCGTTTACATGAGCATCATAAATAACAGCGGCAACACTTGCCACCCCTAATGTTTTAGAAAGAACTCCTAAAGGTTTACCTGAAAAATTCTTCAAATTTGTTGTTATTGCTGTTATTTTTGACATTTTACTTACCTTTAACTTCTTTTACATTTTTTATTTTAGCCTTTTTTCCTTGTTGCTTTTAATAAAGCATTCGAGGCTGTTTTTGCTTCCTGTCCGTATACTTTATCTGATTTTGTTAAATTTTCCAATAATTTTATTGTATTTTGATCGCCTGCAGCCACATCCGATGCTACGGGGGACATTGCAAGTAATCTGTTACTTGCATTCGGATCTTGCAGAGCAATATTTAATAATGCCGTTAAGGCAGGGTCTTTTTCTCTTGATTTATCTTCTTCAAATCTTTTTATTAAATCTTCAATACCTTGTCGTCTTATTTCGGAATTTGAATTTGTCAAATAACTTTCAAGCATTTTTATATAATCATCTGATAATTCGGTGACTTGTTTTTTTTCGTCTGCTTTATTATCATTTGACGCAGTACCCGTAACAGGTGCTGCAGGCAACGGCTGATTATCACCTGATAACGGAGCTGATGCGGGAGCCTGACCGTTTGTATTATTTGTTCTTAAAGCATTTGATACATCTTCATAAGATAGAGAGTTTGCAGCATTAACAGGTTGTTGAGCAGTTGTATAATTGTACGGTCCGTAACACGTATTTGTTGATGGTGCTCCATACCCTGAAGGATTATAAATATATATATTTACACCGTTTGCTCCCTGTTTTTGATTTGTATCATATAAAGATGTTGTAGGATATTGATAAATTGATGATACGGGAGTACTAACAGTTACAGTTTGTCCTCCCTGTTGTGTTACGGCAGGATTATATGACTGAATACCCGAAGTATTCATCAAATTAGGATTTTGAATTTGTCCTGTTTGAGGAATTTGAGTCATAATAATACCTATTCTTACATATTTATAAACAACTGGAAGTTAAAAAACATGCTAATTTCAATGAAAATTTTAATTTTTTGTAACATTTTTAAATCCATGTTAAAATTTAATTCAGGAGTTTAATATGACAAAAATTATAATAGGCAGTGACCATGCCGGATTTGAATTAAAAAACAAGATTATTGAAAGACTTAAAAATAAAGGATATGAGATATTTGATAACGGATGTTATTCCGCAACTCCCGCAGATTATCCCGTAATTGCAAAACAAACAGCCGAAAAGGTAGCATCAAAAGAATATGACAAAGGGATTTTAATATGCGGAAGCGGAGTCGGAATGTGCATTTGTGCAAATAAAATAAAAGGTATAAGAGCAGTTGTTTGTTCCGATACAACCACAGCAAGATTTTCAAGACTTCATAATGATTCTAATATTTTATGCTTAGGTCAAAGAATAATCGGCGAATATCTTGCACATGACATATGTGATATATGGCTAAATACAGACTTTGAAGCAGAAAGACATTTAAAAAGAATTAATCTTATTGATGCTTAGAATTTTCCATAATTAATGAAACAGCATCTTCAACAGAATTTTTATATGGAATAACATCCTCAAGATATGCAAAAGAAAGAGCTTCTCTTACTTTTAACGAAGGATTAACAAGTATAAACTTTCCTCCGTTTTCGGCACAAAGTTTGTAAATATCTGCAAATATATACACATTATCCGAATCAAAAGCCGTAATTTCTTTCAAATCAAACAATACATGTTTAACACCAGTATATATTGATGTATTTATATTTTTTATTAATTCATCAAAAACTTTTGTTTCATTAAATCTTTTTATAATATAAGATGCAATGTCATTATTAATAGTATACCTTGTAAATGCAGTATTTTTATCGGTTTGAAAAGAAGCACTTAAAAATTTTAAAAGCTTTGAATGCCAATTACCATCTTTTTGAATATAAAAATCAGCACCTAATTCATAACTGCGTTCAATTAATGCCTCATCATCAGTACCTGAAATTATTACAATTTTAAAATTAAGATTATCTCTGTTTCTTTTTTCGACAGCCGCCTTTATTAAATCAAAACCGTCTGTGCTATCAGGCATGAATAAATCAAATATTACACAGTCAAAATGAGATTTCTGCATCTCTTTTAATGCTTCATCCTTATGTCTTGCAACATTTGGAGTAATACCTATTCTCTTTAATACCGTACTTAATTGGTATATAGATAATTCTAAATCATCAGCAATAAGTATTCTTTTATTTTCAAACGAATCTACTTTTACACCTTTTGAGAAAGAATATAGTTTTCGTTCAATTTCAATTAATGCTTCAGATATATCCTTCTCTGATATATTATCAAGGGAAATTTTGTTTGACATTGAAGCTAATTCAAATATTTTATTTACTTGTTCATTTGATATATTCATTGTTTATAAACTCTATGTAGATAATAACAAATGTTATTTAATTTTTCAATATAAAAACTCTGTAACAACTGGCAAAAAATATTTTTTAGTGTTTTAATAATAATATAAATAACTTGTATTAACAATATATTACCCTGGGGAATTAAATTTAAGCATGAAAAAGAACATTTTAATTAAATTTTTTACATTTAGTTTTATATTTTTATTCTCTGCACTATCCGGATTTGCAGAAGAAATTAATTATTTAAAACGAATTGTCGTACAACCTTTAAATAATAAAGAATATACTTTAAACTTTTTATTTGATAACCAATACAAAGGGAAAGCTTTCCTTCAGAAAAACGGTCCAAACGGATATTATATTTATCTGCCGGATGCAGCTTCCGCTTCAAAAAGAATAAATATAAATTACATAAACTCATCCGATAAAAGAAAAATTAAATTTTATACTGAAATAAAACCCCTGATTAAAAATAATGTTCAAACAAAATATATTAAAATTAATGTTTTTATGAACGGTTACTACAATCTTAAATTATTATCAGGCTTGAGTTCGGATTATCATCCGTTTTTGACGGAATTAAAAAAATCCTTAGTAAATTTTTCAATAATATTATTTATAGGCATAATCTTTTTATTTATTTTAACAAAACACATAAAAAAGATGCTTAATACTCCTGACATTAACAGTTATACTTCCTTCCCCGTCAATTTGGATACTGAATATAAAAAGAATTCAGATACTCCGGTAAAACCAATTGAAAGTAAGATACAAAGGGTAATAATTCCACGGAAGGATATTAAAAAATCCTTTTCTTCCCCTAATGAAAAAAAGTTTGACTGTTTTAATATTGACACCTTTTCAAAACCAAAAAACAGTTCTTATGAAATTAAAAGCAGTTTAAATGAAACATCAAATTTATTAAACGATAAATCAAATACGGTAAAATTAAAACATACCAATCCCATTACAAAAAAGACAAAAACAGAAGAATCCGAATTATCAATACCTATGGTTGATGAGGTTCTTGCTTCCGATAAAAATGTAAATGTTAAAAATGTTCCTAATCAACCTGAAATACTATCTGTTCTAAATTTTGCACCAAATAAAGGCTTTTACTTAATGTCTGATGACAACACTTTTAAATTATTCGGGTTTATTCATAAACAAATCTTTTTACTCGAAACTTTTAAAGATTTATCTCAAATTAATCTACAGGCAAGATATTATGATAAAAGCGGAAAAAATGAAATTTACATTGTAAAACTTGACAGTTATAAAGCAATGATTGAAGTTTCCGATTCTTCTATGAAAGAATTAGCTAAAGTTTAACAATGAAAAAATTTCTTGTAATTATACTGATTTTTACAGCTTTTGTTTGTATTTTGAATATAAAAAAATATAATACAAAAGATGAAATTCATTTTGCCTCTTGGGGCTCACAAAGTGAAACCAAAATTTTAAAAGAAATAATAACTGATTTTGAACATGAAACAAATATAAAAGTAGATTTTATTCATATTCCCCAAAATTATTTTCAAAAAATACATTTATTATTTGCTTCTAATTTAGAACCCGACGTGATTTTTATGAATAATCACTTTATAAAAATGTATATAAAAGCTAATCTTCTCGAAGATTTAACACCTTATTTTAAAAACGAAAAAAAATTATTTTATAATGAAGCCGTTAAATGTTTTGAACAGGACAATAAACTATATGCAATCCCGAGAGATATTTCAAATATAGTAGTATATATAAATAAGGACATATTCAAAAGATACGGCATTAATCCAAAAACCGAAATAAAAAATATTTCCGAACTAAAACAACTTGCACAAAAGCTAACTACAAAAAACTTTTACGGAATTAATACTGAAGAAGATCCTTTATTTTGGCTTAATTTCTTAGCATCGAACGGCGGCGGAGCACTATCTGATGATGCAAAGAATGTAATAATAAATCAATCAAAAAGTATAGAAGCATTAAATCTATATGCTGATTTTTCAAATAAATATCATATATCCCCGACAAAAGCAGAAATAGGAAGCATGACTACCGCTCAAATGTTTATAAATAAAAAACTTGCAATGTATATGGGCGGAAGATGGATGGTTCCTAAATTTCGAGAACTTATTGACTTTGACTGGGATATAATAGCATTCCCATCAAACGAATTAAATAAAACATATATAGATTCTTCAGGCTGGGCATTAGCCAAAAATTCAAAAAATAAAGAAAACGCAATAAAATTTATACGGTATATATCATCTCAAAAATCAATAGAAAAGCTTGCTCAAAGCGGATTAATTATTCCCGCAAATAAATTAAGTGCCGAAAAATATATTTCTAATGAGAAAAATCAAAAACCCTTCAACGGGAAAATATTTTTATCCTCCGTAAAAAACTCCAAACCGACACCTGTTAATGAAAATTATGAAGAAATTAATGCTATACTAAAAGAAAAGTCACAAAGTATATTAAACGGATCAATGACTACGGAAACGGCTTTTGATGAAAAAACAATAAAAAAGATTAAGAGTTTATTATAAATGGAATTTATAGAGAAAATTTTTAAATTAAAAGAGAATAACACTAATATAAAAACAGAATTAACTGCAGGACTTACAACATTTTTTACAATGTCATATTTATTTGTTTTAAGCCCTAAAATACTAGAAACAACAGGATTAAATTTTGAAACAACTTTAACGGTTACTGCTTTATTAGTTTTTATAGGAAGTTTATTTATGGGGCTGTTTGCAAATAAACCTTATGCGGTTGCTCCATTTTTAGGCGAAACAGCTTTCCTTGCATATGTAATTGCACCTAAATACTCTATTAATGTTTGTTTTACGGCAATTTTAATATGCGGTTTATTGCTCTTATTTATGACTTTTTTCAATATCAGAACATATATCATTAATCAAATTCCCGAAACAATTAAAATATCATTCTGTACAGGACTTGGATTATTCTTCATATTTATAGCACTTAAAGATATGGGAATAGTAAGATTTACGACAAATTCCACTCCGCTGGAAATCGGAGATTTTACCTCTCTACCTGTAATACTCGGCATTTTAAGCTTTATGCTTCTGATAAAACTGGTAAACAAGGGTTTAAAATCCGCAATTTTAATAACCGTTGTTATAACAACAATATCTGCAATTTTAATAGGGGAAGCTAATTTACCTTTAAAAATATTTTCCCTGCCTTATGATATAACATCTTCTCTGTTTAAATTAGATTTTTCAATGCTTTTGAATAAAAATTTTCTGCCGATATTATTTGTTATTTTCTTAATGGTTAATATAGATACCTCCGGAGCTTTAATTTCATTAAACTATAAAAGTCAAAATCAAAATAACGATTTAAAAAAACCTATGATTGTTGATTCTTTAGCCGTAATTCTGGCGCCTCTTATGGGTACAACTACCCCGGGTGCTTATATTGATTCTATGACAGGAATAAGTGCAGGCGGCAGAACCGGTTTAACAGCAGTAACAGTAGGAATTTTATTTCTGTCGGGTATTTTCTTTGCTCCTTTAATATCTGTTATTCCGCCATGTGCGTATGCTCCTGCTCTGTTATATGTCGGAATTTTATTGACAACCGTTATAACAAAGCTGGATTTTAAAGATATTACGGAATATGCTCCTGCTATTTTCATTATATGCACTATGATTTTTACCTATAACATAGGCTCAGGCATTATTATGGGATTTGCAATTTATCCGTTTATTAAACTCGTTTGTAAACAAAAAAATAAGACAAACCTAACATTATGGATTTTGTCCGTCTTATCTATATTATATTTTATTATATTTTATAAGTGATTAAATATTTAATAATACAAATGTATTAAATTTTTTCTTTCTTGTTATAAATTTAATTAATGATTTCATATTTATACCTCTTATATATATAAAGTATATACATATAAAATAATTGACATTTATATTAAGAAATATTAATAAAAAATAAATGTTATAATAAAGTAAAAACATGAAGGAGAAATAAGTATGAAAAAAATATTATTAACAATAATGGCATTATTATTAATTATTCCTCAAGCAGTAATGGCTGAAGTAATTCCGCATAAGATTTATGCGGCAACGGAGAAGGCTATAGACGGAAGTAAATTAACTAAGAATAGTGAATTAACATTTAAGGCAATAGATAATTATAAATTGTCAGATAAAATAATAATTGAAAAAAATTCCGATATAACAGTTAATGTAACAGATTATATAGAGCCAAAAAGAGGGAAAAGAGACGGCTATCTTAAAATTAAACTTATTTCATACACTATACCTTCAATAAACAAAACTCAAGATGTTTTTAATAACTACGAAGGTCGTTTAAGAGTTTCAAATAAAAAAGATTTTAAAGAAATAGCAGAAAGTACAGGAGTATCAGTAGCCGGACATTTCTTAAAAATTCCGGGCTTTTCACAGGCCGTAGCAGTATCAAAAGGGTTAATTAAACCAAATACAGACCAAAACAGATTGCAGTCTGCAGGTAAAAATTTATATGAAAGCACCCCTCTAACATACATAGAGAAAGGCAAAGATTTCAATATAGAAGCTGATACCATAGTTGTAATAAGCATAAAAGATTACAGCACAAATGAATAAATCTCTATTTTTAATAACATTATTTATATTTTGTTTAGGATTATTTTGTATAAATTGTAGTCCCGACAATGACATATGGGCAAGACTCATTGCAGGCAGATACATTTTTGAAAACCATAGTGTTCCTTTAAATGATTTCTTATCTTACACTCCTACACATATTTGGTATGACCATGAATGGGGTGCCAGTTTAATATTTTATACAATATATAAATATTTAGGAATATCGGGGCTTGTTTTAACAAAGGGTTTTTTAGTATTTATTACAATGTTTCTATGCTTTAAAACCATTGAATTAAGACAGCCTAAAACAACAGACGGCTATAATATTTTATATTATGTAATTATGATTATTGCAATGCTTACAAGCCTTGGTACTACTGTAAGATGTTTGTTATTTACCTGTATATTTTTCTCACTGTTTTTATATATTCTGGAGCGGGCAAGACTTGATAAAAATAAAAGTTTATTTTTTCTGCCTGTTATTATGCTGTTCTGGTGTAATATACACGGAGGTTGTATCAGCGGTTTGGGATTAATTATACTGTATTGCGCAGGAGAGTTATTAAATAAAAAAAGTATTAAGAAATATATTTATTCATTTATAGGATGTCTACCTGTATTATTTATTAACCCTTACGGCCCGGAATACGTAAAATTTATATTTAATGCGGCATTAATGAAGCGGTCATATATAGCTGAATGGCAAAGTCCTTTTATATTATATTATAAGAACTCATATATATTTTATAAATTGTATCTGGTTATAATGCCAATAATAGGTATTATTAATATTTTAAAAAATAAGATGTCCTATAAAGATCTGGATAAAACTAAAATTATAGTTATAATGGCAACAATATATTTATCTGTTTCAAGTATAAGAAATATCCCGTTTTTTATAATAAGTGCAGGAGTATTTCTATATAATGATTTTTACTCGTTATGCAGCATTATAAAAAACAAGACTTTTAATTTATTTAAAAATACAGTCATATATTTTTTACTTTTAATAATAACTCTTCCTCCTTTAATCGCCAAAAAGGAGATAAGAATAACCGAAACAAAATACCCACGATATGCGGTTGAATTTATAAAAATTAATAATCTAAACGGGAACTTGTTTATAAATTTTGATTGGGGCAGTTATGCGGCATATAAATTATATCCGAATAATAAAATTGTTATGGACGGAAGATATGAAGAAGTATATTATCCCGAATTATTAAACGATTTAAAGAACTTTCATCTTGTAAAAAAAGACTGGTATAAGATTATAAGAGAATATCCCACAGATGTAATGATTTTGGAAAAAATTTATCCTGTTTTTGAAAAAATTAAAAATCACCCCGATTGGGAATTAGTATTTGAAAATAACTTATCGGGAGTATTCGTTCCGAAAAGCAAACTGAAAGATAAATATATTTATCCTTCAGCTTTAGATAAGTACTATAATGATAATTTATTTAAAACTAACTTTTAAAGTTATACTTTCTGTGAAAATATTTTAAATAAAGTACCTAAATATTTTTCTTGATCACTTTTTGATAAATCCCTAAATTCATCCATTATAGAAGAAGTATCAGAACTTGATAACAAGTAAGCAGCTTCATTATATGGCAGACGATTACTATTTACTTCATTCAAGATACCACATAAATCTGAATTGCTATAATAACTTGTTAATTCTTTAGCTCGGTCATCCGAAATATTATATTCAGGTGATTCAGAGTAGATATTAACCGAATCTAATAAATTTTTAAGCAATTTTGTTTCATTTGAATATGAATAATGCTGTTGAATAAATTCTGCAAGATTTTTAATATCAAATGCAGGTAAAGAAGCAAGTTTACTAATATCTTCTGCATTCCCTTTTAAACAAGCAAACAGTTCGGTAATATTTTCTATTACATCTTGACAGTTATTTCTATAATTTATATCTTTATTGGGCCATTCTTCAAGAACTCCTGTTGTATTAATACCTAATTCATCCAATCTGTTTGTAAAATTAACTATATCATCCACTGTATACTCACCTGTATTACATATAATGGCATCTGTCATTTCTTTTACGGAATTATAAAAGAAATTACCATCAGGATTATTTCTTATAATAGTGGATAATGAATTAGAAGTTTTAACACCCTCAGAGTCATCTTTCATTACAATAGCTAATAATTTAGTTTTCTCTTCTATAGATAAATCCTTGGATTTTAACACCGGTTCAATAAATAAATTAATATTTAAATCACTGTTTTTATATTTTTCATTATATTCCTCCAAAAATTTATTTGCGAGATATGTATCAAGTTCTTCACCAATAAATTTATTTTTTGCAGGTTCTGTATCCTTTTCTTCTTCAGCCTCTTCAGCTTCTTGAGTATCTCCAACTTCATTTTCATTTTCGGTTTCGCTTACATTAGCCGGTTCATCCGCAACAGCTTGCGGAGAAACAGGTGCATCCTGAGAATATGATCTTGTTGTTTTTTTAAACCAAGAAGGTTCTTTTGAATAATCTGCATCTATATCTTTACTCATAGTACCTTTGGTGTTTTCAAACAAATTATTATCAGCCATATCATCATAATACTTATTCATGTCTTTTATTACAGAGGCATTTACATTGTTAAATACCGCATCCAGGAACGTTTCTTCGGTACCTAATTGACCTCTTGTAGCTCCGTATACTTCAATGCTTAATAAGAAGGCTGCATCTTGATCTCCCGCATTAGCAGCACTAACTAACCGTTTCGCAAATTTTTCTTCGGCATTTTTTTCATCATCACCCGAAAGTTCTTTTGCAAGTAAAGTTATCAATGATTTTTTACCGCTCATTGTATTTTCTTTTTCCGCAAATAATCCGTAAGTATGTTCAAAATATAGAGCCATGTCTACAAATTCTTCATCAGTTAAATCAGAGGCATTTAAAATATCATCAATCTTTTTTTCATCAGTTCCGTCATTATCAATTTTATCGTTATTATTATTATCCATTGCAAGCCATAAGTCACGAGCAGTAGTTTTAAGTTCTTCAGAAACTCCTTCAGGATTATTTGCAGCGGAAAAAGAATTTACAGGAATATCAATTTCTTTCTCACCTTCGTTTCCGCCGGCACCTTCTGGCTCGTTTTTAGCTCCTTCAGTTTCGTTATTTTCGGTTGTACCTGAAGCGGCATCATTAGCACCTGCCGTGTCATTATTCTCATTTGCGGCGGAAGTTCCAGCATTTGCATTTGTTTCAGAAGAAGAATAATCTTTTACGACCTGCCACATTTTAAAATCAGTTATTTCTCCGTCTGTATCAGCAAAAACTGCTAATTCATCACGAGATAAATAATTGTCACCATCCGTATCTAATATTTTATATAAAAGGTCAACTTGATTTGACTTAACATCATCCAATGAATTATCACAAGCGGACGCGAACAAAGACGTAAAGCCATCTTTATCCATATTAGTATTTTCATCTACCATAAATATAGATGTTATTGCTTTTCCTCTATTATATAATTCACCGGCAATATCACTCAATTCATTTTTTACGGTTTCTGCCGTATAGTTAGAATTATTACTGAGAAAATTATTCACCGAATTTGAAAAATTTGAACTCATAAGACACTCCTTTATTATATTTTTTACTATATTTGTAATATCGGCATTTATTGATTATAACTTTAATTTTTAACCTCATTTTTTTGTTTTACAAATTATTATAATTCTGCAAATAATCCCTAATTGTATTTGCATAACCGTAAGATATATCACTTGCGGTATTATTATTTCTATCGCTTGATCTTGAAACATTATCTAAAAGTTCATAGGCATTTCCTTCATTCTTATATGCTTCTTGCAATACAACAAAAACAGCCTTTTGTACATTTTCAGGAAGAAGTTTAATCTCATCAATAAATGAAGATATATCACCATAGTTCTGAATTAAATATAATAATTCAGTATTTGATAATTTTTTTCCATTTCGCAAATCAGAAATAGCTTGAAGTAACCCATTAAAATCATTTCCGTAATTATTAGTTAATTCTGATATTCTATTTTCATCAATTCCATAATCTGAGGGACTATTTTTATCAGCAAATTGTTCAGATGATTTAACTAAAACCTTTTCAGCCAATTCCGACGGATTATCTGTATATTCATATATAGCTTCCGTCAATGTAAGCATACCGTTTTCTTCGGGATTACGAAATCTTCTGTTTGTAATACTATTAATTTCATCTTGATTTTGTGCAGTATTAAGAACATTCACCCAAGCATTTATAATATTCGGAGTATCTTCCAACGTAAAACTACCTCCGGGATTATAAACTGAATATCTTGAAACAAATGCATTCATATCACCATAAGTATATTTATCACGATTATTTGCAATTTCATTTAGTGTATCCGCAAAAAATTTATCCGACTTTTCAAAATAACTTTTTATAACCGATTTATTATCAATTTCTTTGTCATTATATATTATATTTAAAATTTTCATTTTATCCGAAATTGAAACTTCTTCATCCGGTATAAGTTCTTCAATAATATGTTCAACATTATCAGGCTTTGTTGTATCAAAAACATATAAATAATCATTAAGATATGCTTGAGCAGATTTATTATCTGATACATCTCCTGTCAATTCTAAATTACCTGAAGGTTCCATTGTATTAACTTCTGACGGATTAGAATTGTTTGCAGGGTCATCTGTCTTTGCTTCTTGAGGTGATTTTACAGTACCGTTAATTATATCTTCCAAAGGAGGCAAAATAATTTTATCTCCGGGGTGAAGTGTTTTTTCTCCGCCGTTGGCCTCATAGATTGCATTTTTTAATGTATCCCAGCTAACATGTTTATCTGTTAAATCATATGAATTATATACAATATCCCATACACAGCCGTTTCTTGAATGATCGCCCGTATATTTTTCAACATCCACATAATAATTACCATCATCGTCTTGTTTAACTTTACTCTCTTTTAAAAATGATGCTTTTATTTTATCTTCATCACTTAAAGCGCCATTTTCAGGAGTTGTATTAGTGCTTGGAGTTGTACTTTCTTCTGCATCTACAGGATTAGCCGTATTATTTTCAGGTTCTTCCGTATCATGTGCATCAAAAACATCAGGTGTTTCATCTAATGTTTCAGGCGCACCATCATCTACAACTTCAGTTTCATCATCTAATGTTTCGGGCTGATATACTTCATCTGTATAACCTTGTGTTATACCTTCATTGGGGGTTTGTATAAACACGTCATCTATTGTAATATCAAATGCTTGTTCCAAATCTGTTTTGGATATGGAGCTCTGATTTCCATCAGGAGAATTAAAACTTAATAACATAAAATAATTATAAAAATCATCATAATTTTCCGGTTTTATATCTTCATGTGACTTACCATATTCAGCCAACAATTTATCCATAAACACATCATTTAAAACATTGCCGTATTCATCTTTTTCAGAATTGGAAAATATAGATGTAATTTCTTCTTTTGTATAATCTCTATCAATACCAAATTTCTTAACATATTCATTGAATGTATTAAGATAATAGTTATTATCTCCGGGAATTTGACTTGACATTAAATTACTCCTTTTTACCTATTTATAGAAAATATCGGTAAATTAGAGCAAAAACTTTAATAAAAAAGTATTTTTGTAAATTTTTATTAAGAAATTTCATTTCTGTTGGAAATTAATTCCCAAGCCTGTTTAGGGCAAACAGCCTCACAAATACCGCAACCGATACATGAGTTTTCATCTGATAAATATTGTTTATTATCTTCTTTTATAGCGGAATTAGGGCAGTTATTTAAACACATTTTACAGTCAACACATTTTTCGCTGTTCCAAACAGGTATATGAACTCTGCCGTCACCTGTAGCGGGAAGCGGATTAACTTTAAAATCGTCATGAATAAAATCGCCGAATATACCGCCATCAACCCACGATGTTTTTCTAAACTCAGCAACAGAAATTTTCTTTTTCTTTAACTCAGGCGGCATTGGCTCAATTTTGTGCCAAATTGAAAAATCCGTAAGTTCTGAATATAAATTACTTTTGTTAATTTTAGCGAGAAATTCAGAAAGTCCGTTTTTTAAAAATTCAATATCTTTATCATTTAATTCATTAATAACAACGCAATCGGCAATACCTGAGATTTTGCCACGTACATAAATTGTTCCGCCTACCATCCCAACACATGAGCGATTACCTAAAACCGAGTCAATTTCGTCACAATCCCAACCGCAAATAACAGCGATACCTCCGCCCATAAATTCAAAACCGAATGAGCCTGTATTTTTTAATACCCAAAATTCAGGCGGTTCAAATTTAGGGTCATGCTTCATTAGTGCGCCTGACCTTGTACCTACTCTGCCCGAAACAAATATTTTTCCGCCTGCGGCACAGTGAGAAGCAGTATCCCCGCAATCACCGTCTACAATTATTTCAGCTCCCGAATTTAACCAGCCCACATCAGCGGGTGCACTGCCTTCAACATAAATGTGAGTGCCCTTTAATGCCATTGCACCGACCCTTTGCCCCGGGTTTGTAATTTTAAATTTTAATTCATCTCCGTCGCATATTGCCCAGGATGAACCCCCGATATTGTGCTGTCCGCAACCTTCTATTTCAAAATCGGTATACCCTTCTGAAATTTTTAAAGTTATTAATTGAAGGAGTTCTTGTGTAGACATCCTTTTATTTTCGTTTAACGTTTGTATTTTAATAACTTCTTTATTCATACTTCTCTTTCATTTCTAACAGATATATTGTATATCAAGCCTGTTTGCAACGTGCTTATCAACCGTAATCAGTGCATCAGACCTTCCTATTGGCAATGACGAGTTACCGACAGGTCCCATTAATTTTTTAAGTTCCAAATCTGTTGCAATAAAATAGTTAACAATATTTTGGGCTGTTTCATCAATATCAAGCCTTTTAGTAAGGCATAAATCCTGAGTTGCAATACCGGCCGGACAAAGCCCTGAGTTACAAGCATTACATCTGCCCGTATCATTACCGACACACCCTGCAATTTCAAGAAGCATTCTTCCCGTAAATACACCGTTTGCGCCAAGACAAATTAATTTAAAAGCATCAGCGGCAAAACTGCCTGTCTGCCCAAGTCCTCCGCCCGCAAAAAGCGGAATTTCGCCCTGTCTGCCCTGATGAACAGCCGCAAGATAACAATCTCTTAATTTAGATGTAATAGGGTGCCCCGTATGGTTTAATGATATTTCATGAGCTGCGCCCGTGCCTGCAGCTAAGCCGTCTAAGAAAAATCCGCCGACGATATTATAAGGGTCTCGAAGCAGGTTATTATATACGGATACACTGGTAACTGATGCCGCCACCTTAATAGCTACGGGGACTTTAAAGTTAAATGCCGCATTCATTGATAAGAACATCTTTTGAACACTCTCTTCAATAGAATATAAACCCTGATGAGTAGGCGGGCTTAAGAGGTCTGCTCGAGGTACTCCTCTTATTTCCTGAACGTAGCGGGCAACTTTGCTTGCCATTAATAATCCGCCGTCGCCGGGTTTCGCTCCTTGTCCGATTTTTATTAATACACCCGCAGGATCTTCTATCATCTCAGGCATTGCCTGAACAATTCTGTTCCAGCCGAAATGCCCTGAAGCAATTTGAAGAATCATATATTTTACGTATTTTGATTTTAAAAGTCTTACGGGGATTCCGCCTTCACCCGTACACATTCTGACGGGCAACCCCATAACTTCATTTAAATAAGCGCAAGCAATAGCCATTGCCTCCCACATTCTCCAAGACACCGCTCCTATTGACATATCGCCCATTATAACAGGATATATCCACCTGTTTGGAGGAAGTTGTTTGGATAATTCCATCTTACCGTTTTCAGCATGAAGATCAAGCTTATCGGCAGAAAGTATTCGTCCGAAAGGTGTTCTTAATTCAAATTTATGCCTTGCTGCATCAAGTGACGGATCGGTCATTTGCGAAATTCTTCCGATTTTAATTTTATCTAACGTTCTTCCTTCGGTATTTAAGTTAGACCTTCCGCCTTTTTTTAAGGAATCTGCTTTTGCTGCTCTATATCTTACGGCATACTTATCATTAAAATTTCTTACCGCTTTAATTGCGCCATTCGGGCAAACTCTTGTACACATCCCGCACCCTACGCAGTGATGTTCAAAGGATATCTGCTGTTTTATAACAAGGATTTTTTCAAAAGCAGGTTTACTCACTCCGTTTGAAGGTTTTCTTCTTTGTTCAACTTTTGGTTTTATAGCGCCAAAAGAACAAGCCGCAGTACATTTACCGCACTGAATACATTTATTTTCATCGTATTCTATAATCCATGGTAAATCGTCTAAATGTAATTCGTTTATTTTTACTGCTGCCATCTTTCCACCGCTAAATCATTATTTACTATAATTGTTTCCTTTTCATTAGGATATATATCTTTTGAAGTATCTCTATCAGCTAATACATCATTTATTCCCGTAACTTCCGATGTCATTATAACCGTATCTTCGGTTTGACCTATTACAACAGGTCTAAGTTTTTTGGAATCGCAGACACAAAGAAGTTCTCCATTAGGAAGAACCCCTAAAATTGTGTTAGGCCCGTTTATTTCAAGATGAGATAACGAAGCTTTTATTCTTAAAAGTACATCTCTATCTTCTCTTTTTTCAATTTCTTCATACGGAAGAGGTGTTATTGTATGTTTATAATACTGAATAGGCCAATTTAATATCTTATTTACATAATGAAGTGTATATAAAAAGCACTGAGAATCGGATTCAAAGCCGATATAACCTTTATATAAAGACTGCTGATAATCTCTGTTTTTTTCAAAAAAAGTATTTTCTCCGTTAGCTAAAATAGTATAACCTTCAAGAAAAAACGGATGAGCTGCATACCTTACAATATCATAATTAGTATTCTGCCTGCACTGCGCCGTAATGATTTTTGCGCATAAATCTTCATTTTCATCCCAAAGCCCGAAATATGTTCCTATATCTTTAGGACTTCCGATTTCTTTTAAAGTTAAAACATCGGGCCAAAATGAGTATATATAGCCTAAATTATCCTTTTCAAGCTCCCTTCTTAAAAGAAGTGTAGTATCAATTAAAAGTTCTTCTTTTTCTTCTTTTGTCGCATATTTATGGCTTTTTGGGTATTGAAATGTTTCAAAAATATAGTTTGGCATAGGCTCAATTTTTAAGCCTTTTTGATGATTAACCTCGGGCGCCCACTGCAAAACTCTGGTAAACCCCAGTTCATGAAGAATGTCTTCTGCTCTTCTTGTTCCTTCTACGGTTGCTGCCATAGAGAGTGTCGGAAGCTCTTTATGCGCACTAAAAATTCCGCCCAAATCCTGCATTACAAATGCAAACCCTGAATTATCATGTCCCTTTTGCTGGGAACGCATTAATTTTAGGGCTATCGACGGGTGTAAATATTTCTTTGATTTTATTGCGCCTATTCTACACATACATTTGATATTTTCGTACTCCTTTAAATATATGTCAAGTAATATTTTTCAAGTTTTGTTAACTTATGTTAAGCAAATTAAAATAAAAGCGCAATTCCGAAAAAAAAAAATACTTTATATAAGAGTAGACAATATGAAAGGAAAACAAAAACAAAAAAACTGAGGCAATGTTAAGAGCAAAAAAATCAGGAATTTAATCACAACTGATTTAGAAAAAAAATTTTTTACTCTCTCTCTTAATATCCTCGTGTTTATTTGATGTTTGCAATACTTGCAAACATTTTTTTTACGTATTTATTGAGTTCCAGACAAATAGATACTATTTTTTAAATTCAATTTTCACATGTTTTTTCAGTTCATCGGCACATTTATCGCAATAATTACATTCAACCCCGCATATTGATGAGCATAAATGTCCGTTTTTTATAAAATAATTTATATCGGTCAAATATGGTCTTATATCTTTTATTTTTGTTGTTACCTTATTTTTATAATAATTTAAATTACCATATTCTTCATTCTCTATTTGTTTATAATCATCCACACCTTTTAAATATATCTCATATGCCTTCTTATTTCCTGTTTTGGTAAAAATATCATTATTTCTGCCCACAAGTTTAAATTTATTGAAACCCAATTCAGAGTATTTTTCAATTTCCCAAGGATATATCAAATTTGGGTTACATATACTTCTGTAACAATCATTAGAATACTTATTACATACAGATAGAAAGAAAGTAGGATTGCAAATTTCATCTCTGCAATAATAAGCTTGTGTAAAAATCATAGGAATAGAAAAATTATGATGCATTCTTAAAGGACAAGAACGTATACAACCTTCATTTACCATCAATTCGATCTCGAGGTTAGGATTGATTTTTTTTAAATTCTTTAATAATTCAAAATTTTTATTACAATCAAATGCAGGAACTATTTCCACAACTTCAGGAAACATTTCAAGAAATATAATATATTGTTTTAGTTGACAATATTCAAATGAAGTTGAGGCATATAACTTAAATTCAGGATAATTTTTTATTAAATATCCCATTAATTGGGTATTTGATACTCTTAATTTGTTACATCCCGCATCCTTAAGATTCTTCAAAAGTTTATCTAATTTTTCTAATTGTACATCTAACAGTTTGCTCTCTGATAAAAACGATTTCGGTGAATTCAACAAATAAACAAAATTTAATCCCTTTTCAAAAGTATACTTTATTAAATCCATCCAATAACCGGTATCCGTAATCGGATGTGAAGTTCTTGATTGCCCAAACCCCGGATTATCGGGACTATTAGCATGGAGAGCAAAATACATTGAAGTGATTTTACTTTTTTCTACAACATGATTTATTGTTTCAATTTCATCTATCAACTCTTTTGTATACGGCATCGGGACCGAAAATTCAAACATAAACACTCCTTTTATAAAACCTTAAAACAAAAATTGTTTTTGTCTTGGCGAATTATAAAATTGATAAAATATATTTATTAGTAGAATAATACACGAATTAGCCTGGTTAAATCAATATTCAAATGTATTTCTGTAATATAAAAAAGCAATATTTTAGATAATTAAAAATCCTTGTTTGCATTAAAATAGCAAATTTTTATATATCAGGGTTTAAAAGAAATATGAGAGTACAATCAATTTCAATAAATCCTATAATTAACACTTATAAAAAAGCTGTGAAATCAGATTATAAGCAATTACAAAACGATTGCTTTATACCGAGTAATTCCGTATCTTTCGGAAGTAAAAAATATTATAAAAGACAAAATCAAATAAACTTATATAATGCAAAAGTTGAAGAGCTACAAGAACTCGGTGTCTGCGAAAAATCAGCCAAAAAATTTGCGCACTTAGGCATAAGCAAATATAACAGAGTTTGTGAACTGGCTAAAAAAGGAGTTTTTGATAATGTAATTTCGCAATTAATTCATTTAAAAACGGAACAATATCAGAAGGCATTAACCCTCGCTAAGATAGGTATAAATGATGACAAGCTGGTTCATATTATAAACAGCAAAAAGAACTTATATGAAAAAGCTTTAAAACTCAATGAAGAAGGAATAGGGCAAGATTATATTTCAGATTATATAACACTGCGGAACGGAAAAATAAAAAGAGCAAAGAAACTTATAGAAAAAGGGTATCCGCCTGATATTGCAATGGCTTTTGTTGAAATACCGTTTTCTAAAAGGAAAAATTTTGAACAATTAATGCAAAAACGTGATATTGATATAGAAACAGCTCTTACAATTACAGCACTAAATAAAAAAGAAAAATCAAACTTACAAAAGTTTATGAATATGGGTTTATCCGTTTATACTGCTTCGGACTTGTGTCTTTTTGATGAAGAACAGCAAGAAAAAGCCGTTCAATTAATCAATATGGGATTATGCCACAATTCAATTTTGGACTTTGTTTTATTAGATGATAAAGATTTTGAAAAAGCAATAAATATGTACAAAGAAGGGGTGAACGAAAGTTATATAACTCACATTATAGATGTTGATAATAATAAAAAAACAAATAATCAATATAAAAATTTTCTAAAACAAGGCTGCAGCAAGACTTCAGCATATGCCTTATCTCTATTGGATGATGATGAACTTCAAGCTTTTTATGAAATATCTAAAGCTAATCCTAAAATAAATGAATTGTTAAAAGATGATTATGATATTCAAATAATACCGCTGCAAATTAAAGGAACAACAGCTGCTGTACTCGAAAAGCAGTTTTACACGGAAAATAATAAGACCGTTAATATAGTTAAAGTATTTGATACTACAGGGCTCTTATCAAACAGCAGACTTCAGGATGAAATTAATAATATAAGCACTTCTTACCAAAAGAACGGTAATGACATATACCGCATTAAATACAATAATTTTGACGGAATTGAAGAGATGACTCATCTTATTTTAGATGATAAAACAAAAGGAATAAAAGGAGTTATTCATACAACTTCTTCAAAAGTTTTTGAAGGTCTTTATGATTCAACATATTACGACATTAGTGATTTTAAAGAAGATTTTAGCCCTGACGGCATAGATTGTGATTTTGAAAGCTCACTCAAACCTAATGCAAAAGGTACTGTAATTTCAAAAGCCGTAAAAAATCCGAATGGTTCAATTTCTTACAATGAAAGATTTTACAGATATAATAATTTAATTGTAAGACATTACAATGTTTTAAAGGATGAAAACTCTAATATAATAAAAAGCAATTACTCCTATGAAATAACAAACGAAAAAGGTGAAAAAATCCTTAATATAAAAAGAAGTTATGAAAAAACTTCTGACGGCAGTGTTAAAAACATTATTAACGGAACGGAATATACTATAAAATACGATGATATTAATTATAAAATAGCGATTTCTGACGGAAAAATAACAAAAGAATTCCCCGTCAGCAACATAATAAAAGGATATGCTCAAAAAATTTTATGGCAAACAATAAAGACACTTCAAGCTGATACTCTTATTAATTTATTAAATAATATTGAGAAATGGCACTATTGCAGTAATACTGATTCAAGTG
>CANQAL010000004.1 GCA_947589255.1 Candidatus Gastranaerophilales bacterium
TCGGGCATGGTGGCTATTACAAGAGAAAATCAATTTATAAATTTGCATAAATAAAAAGACTTACATTTGTAAGTCTTTTTATTAAGTCTTTTAGTTTTTATCAGTTAAATGGATTAAATCCTGTCTCTAGGCTATTTGATATTATATTTTGTATTTCAAGGTATTTTTCTTCCAGTTCGCTATCTGTCATATTATCAATTTCAGCAGTGTTTCCCGGAAAACGTAATTTTAGATATAATCTCATATCTTCAGTGGACATAATGCGTGTCATTCTTTCATCTTTTTCATTTACGTTGTAATTATAGTTAAAATCTATTCTATGTTTTGCGTGTCGGGGGTTTTCGTTTCCTGTTATACTTTTGAATGAAAAATCTATTGAGTCTGTAATTGCTTGTTTAACTTCAGCTGATTTTTCTTCTTGAACTTCGTCAAGGTGTGCCAGCATTTCTTCATTAATTTTATCCAATTCTTGCTGCATTTTATTTTGTGTTTCGCTATAAGCAGCAGAAGAGCTGCTACTTGGAGTGTAAATTGGTCTGGGCTTTTCAATTTGGGCTTTTAGTATTTCTTCATAAGTTATTTGATTATTTTTTTCTGTTGCTTCAGTTGGTTGTGGTACTATTCTGGGAACAGCCATCTCTATTGTAGATTCTTTTAACTCTACTTGCTCTATTTCTTTATTTATAAGCTCCATTTGATTATCTGCTTCAATGACTTTTTTTAGCACTTCCATTTGAGAATTGAGTTCTTGGGCAAGTTTTTTTTGGCTTTCGTAAACTGCTGCATATCCTGATTTTGGAGTTTCAGCTTTTTTTGTTTCGGGTGTTGTTTCTTTTTTCGCAGGTGTTGATGCCGGAGTATTTGTATTAGTCGGTTGTTCTTTTCCGGCTGCAGGTGTTTGTGTTTTTTTTGGAGTAGCCTTATCTATTGGCTCATTTTGTGCTAATTTAAGTGCAGCTTTTTTTGTTGTTTTATCATTCTTTGAACTTTTTCCTGCTTTATTTACGGAAGCATTTCCGTCAAGAGCGGTATAAAAAAACGATGAATTAATTTTCATTTTTTAGTCCCTTTCGATTATTTGACATAGTTAATATCGGCACGGGGGGGGGAACTTTAGAAAATTTTTTGAAATATTAAGAAAAGTTTACATTTAGATTAGCTTATTGATTATGGATTTTTTAAAAATTTTATGATTATACTTGTTTGTGTAATAAAAAGGAGTTATTTATGAAAAAATTATTTTCTTTATTAATGTTTGTTGCGGCATTTTTCTGCTTTGCATTTATGAATGAAAATTCATTCAATCCCGTATTATCAAGAGCAGAAGCTGCCATAAGACAGGTTCAGGCTGCACATATTCTTGTTCCGACAGAAGATGAGGCTGTTAAAATAAGAGAAGAAGTTATGACGGGAAATCCTGATGAAACATTTAACAGATTTATGGAAGCTGCTAAAAAATATTCAAAATGTCCTTCTGGTAAATCAGGCGGTATATTAGGCTGGTTTTCAAGTGGCGATATGGTGCCTGAATTTGAAAATGCTGCATTTAATCTTCCCTCGGGTGTTGTATCAGAACCTGTCAAAACACAGTTCGGCTGGCATTTAATTTATGTTATTTCAAAGAAATAGTACCGTTTTTCGTAATTTCATAAATTTTTAAATTTTTTTCAATCTCCGCTTGCTCACTCGTGACGGCGGAGATTATATATTCTTTATTAAAATTAAATGTATATCTGCTTTTCGCCGATTTTTGAAGTTTGTATTCCGCTTCATATAATGTCCAATATTTATAAAATTCTTCAGGTGTATGATTTTTTAATTTAAAATTCATTCTTTTTGCTATCATTTCAAAATCTCTGTTTTGGAGTTTTTCAATATCAACTCCGACTGGATTTTTATCAAACAGAACAATAACAATATATCCTTTATGTGAAATACTGAATTCTATATTTGAATATTTATATTTTGGTTTTCCGTTAATAACTTCAACTTCGGTATTTTTAATATTATAAAAATTTTTTCCCGCCTGCTCTAGAATAAACCGACCCGCATTATGTTCTTTTTCTCTGTGGGTTTGTCCTTCAATATCGGAAAAATAATAATAAAATAAATCCATTTTATAAGCTCATATAATAATCTTTTAAAAGTTTTGTATCGGTTTCAATATTAGGGCTTTCGCACACCAGTGCACCCTTAACATCAAAATTTTTAAATGCTTTAAGTAAGTCCTTATAATTCATATCGCTTTCTTCAAAAATAAGGTGATTTTTTTCGCCCTTAGCTCCGTATTCAATACCTGCAAGGTGAGCATGGAAGTTATCAAAAACTTCCTTCCCAAGTTCTTTTCCAATATATTCAAGAATTTGCGAAAATTCATCGTAGGTATTATAAATTCCGTTATATCTGGCATGAATATGCGAAAAATCTATGCAAGGCAGGACATATTTAAATTCTTTGGATAATTTTACAATCTCTTCAAAAGTCCCCCATTGAGTGCCTTTACCTGTTGTTTCAGGTCTTATCCAGATTTTATTATCTTCGCTTTCTAATATGGAACATATTTGTTCCATAGATTTATAAACTGTTTTATATACTTCATCGGGATTTTTTTTCATATAAAAAGCGGCATGAAAGGTAATACTGTATGCACCGATATTTTTGCCAACTCTTGCCGTTTCAAGTATTCTTTGAATACTTGCTTCAATTTTATCTTCTTCAAGTGAGTTAAGGTTAATGTAAAAAGGTCCATGACAGGTAATTATTAAGTTGTTTTCTTGCGTAAATTCTTTTACAAACTTTTGAGTTTGTTCATTCATCTTTACACCATGAACAAATTCAACTTCCATACCGTCTAAATCCATTTCCTTAATTATTTTAAGACCTTCATTATAACCTTTGCCCTCAGAAGCCATAGGAAGCCCGGGTGTTAAGAAATTAAGTTTATTCACTTTTTAACATTTCCCCTTTTTTTACACGAATTCTGTCTGAAAAATCTTTACCCGTAGAAAGAAAATATGCGCCGTATTGAAGTGATTCAAGTTCAAGAATTCCTTCGCCGCAAGCTATTTTTAATGTATTATTGCAGTCAAAAATACTGCCGGGCGGCATTTTATGAGATTTATTAATAACTTTTGCCGAATTAATTCTTAAAATATTATTTTTATATTTAGTTACAGCACCTATGAAAGGGTTTAAACCCCTTATAAATCTTTCTATTTCTTCTGCGGAATTATTCCAATCAATAAAGGTATTTCGTTTTTCAAAAGACAGCGAAGGCGCTTTTTTGCATCCTTTTTGTTCTTTTTGCGGAGTTCTCGGCAGTTCTTTTGTTTCATAGTAATCAAGTGCTTCATACAGCATTGTTGCACACATTTCGTTTGTTCTTACAAATAAAGTTCCCATAGTTTCATTGTCTTTTATTTTAAAACGATATTGTGAGACTATGTCTCCCGTATCAAAGTTTTCATCCATAAAATGAAGTGTAATAGCAGATTCCTTTTCTCCGTTTATTATTACATGAGAATACGGATTTGCTCCTCTATAATCGGGCAATTTAGACGGGTGGAGATTAATAAATCCGTCTCGTGTAAGTGCTAACAACTCCTTTGGAAATTTTTTGTTATATGATGCAACAACGGCTAAATCAGCATTTAAAACTCTTATTTTATGTAAAAAATCTTTTTCGTTTAAATTTTCATCATATTGAATAATATTTAACCCGTATGTTTGTGCGGTATTAACCAATAATTTGTTTGTTGAATCAGTTTTTGCGGGAGGAACAACCCCTATAATGTTTATTCCTTTTTCAACAAGTTTATGCAGGCAAACTAATGCCATATCAGGCATGCCTATAAACAAAATTTTCTTTTTATAAGTTTTGTTCACACTTAATTCCTCTTTTATATTATATAACAAAAAACTGCTTTTATTTTATGTTTGTTTTTAATAAAATAATATAGAAATTGAGAGGTATATATAATGCTTGATATAAGAATTATTAGGGAAAATCCCGAAAAGGTTAATGAACTTTTAAAAAGAAGAAATCCTGAATTATCAATAGACGGAATACTTGAGATAGATGTTAAAAGAAGAAAAGTACAAACTCAGGCGGATGAGCTCAGGGCAAAGAGAAAAAACATGTCGCAGGAAATCGGCATGATGAAAAAACAAGGGCAAAATACCGATGAAATACAGGCTCAAGTTAAAGAAATGGGCGAGGAAATTAAATCGCTGGAAGAACAAGAACAGCAGCTTGATATAGAACAAAGAAATTTATTACTTTCAACTCCTAACATACCTGATGAAACAACACCTATTGGTTCTTCGGATGCGGATAATGTTGAAATAAAAAGAGTAGGAGAACCAAGGAAAGTAAATTTTGAACAAAAGGCTCACTGGGATATTTGTACCGATAAAGATATTGTAGACTTTGAAAGGGGTGTAAAACTTTCTCAGTCAAGGTTCTCACTATATAGAGGGAAAGGCGCTCAATTAGAAAGGGCAATTATAAACTTTTTCCTTGATACTCATACACAAGAACACGGGTATGAAGAAATATTACCGCCTGTTATGGTTAATGCCGCAGCAATGACGGGAACAGGACAATTACCTAAATTTGCTCAGGATATGTATAAGTGCGAAAATGAAGATTTATACTTAATTCCTACGGCTGAAGTGCCTGTTACAAATATATATTCGGGCGAAATATTAAATGAAGATGACCTTCCTAAGTATATGACTGCATATACTCCATGCTTTAGAAGAGAAGCAGGCTCGGCAGGTAAAGATACAAGAGGGTTAATCCGCCAGCATCAGTTTAATAAAGTTGAACTTGTTAAACTTACTACACCTGAAACAAGTGTTGAAGAACACGAAAAACTTACAAGAAATGCGGAAAGAATACTTGAACTATTGGAACTTCCATATAGAAGAGTTGCTCTTTCCACGGGAGATATAGGTTTTTCCGCAAGAAAATGCTATGATTTAGAAGTTTGGCTTCCTTCATACGGTACATACAAAGAAATATCAAGCTGTTCAAACTTTGGCGATTTCCAAGCAAGAAGGGCAAATATAAGATACCGTTCAAAAGAAACGGGCAAACCCGTTTTTGTTCATACATTAAACGGGTCAGGCTTGGCTGTCGGAAGAACATTTGCCGCTATTTTGGAGAACTTCCAAAATGAAGACGGCTCTGTTACAATTCCGAAAGTATTAAGAAAATACACGGGCTGGGATATTTTATAATATGCAAAAAGGTTTATTTATAACTTTTGAAGGTGCAGACGGCTCGGGAAAAACTACTCAGCTGAACTTAATGAAATCTTTTTTGGAAGAAAAAGGTTATGAGGTTGTTGTAACAAGAGAACCCGGGGCGCTTGAACTCGGGCGGAAAATAAGAGAAATACTCCTTCACTATGAAGGCAAGGTCGCAGATAAATGCGAAATGTTTTTATTTTTGGCTGATAGAGCGCAGCACGTAGAAACCTTTATAAAACCTGCAATTAACGAAGGTAAAATAGTATTATGCGATCGTCATACGGATTCTACCGTTGCATATCAAGGTTATGGCAGAGGTCAGGATGTTAATCTGCTGAAGGAGTTAAATAAAATTGCCGTAAACGGGCTTGAGCCTGATTTAACACTTCTTTATGATGTTTCGACTGAAACCGCACAAAATCGTGTCGGCAGCGAAAAAGACAGAATGGAATCAGCAGGAATTGAATTTCATAAAAAGGTTAGAAACGGTTACCTTGAAGTTCAAAAGGAAAATCCCGAAAGGATAAAATTAATAAATGCAAATAATTCCATAGAAAAAGTATTTGATGACTCAAAAAATATTATAATAAAATTAATACAAGAAAAGTTAGGAGAATAAATGCCTGAAGGTTTTAGAAGATGGTACGATAATGACCCCATACTTAAAGAAGCACTTGAACTGTTAAAACTGCAGACGGATGATACAAAAACAGCGGCTGCGGATTTTATAATTTCTTTACAGGAACAAGTAGCGCAGGATGTTATTGAAAGAATATATGAAATAACAAAAAAATTCAGCGGAAAAGGGAACCGCTGGTACGATTCTGACCCTGTTATGCTGAGGGCAATCGAATTATTAAGAGCTTCATCGCCTAAAACACAAAGAATAGCAGCTCTAAAACTGCTTCTTGCAATGGAAAGCAATGATATGGAGTCTTTGGAACAAGAAGAGCATGAGTAGCGAATTAAAAGATATACAAAATCAAAGTGATATAAGGGGAATAGATATTCAAAAAGTCGGGGTAAACGGTGTTGAAGTTCCTCTTATTATTGAACGCAAAAATGCTCAAAGTCAGGTTGTTTCAGCTAAAGCAAGGTTAAGTGTTACACTCCCGCACGATTATCGAGGCACCCATATGTCCCGATTTATTGAAATTTTAAGCGATTATTCAAATAGAAATCTTTTGGGTGTTGATATTAAAGGTCTTTTAATTGATGTTAAAGAAAAATTAAATTCTCAAAGTGCGCATGTTAAGTTTGAGTTTAAATATTTTATTAATAAAAAAGCGCCCGTGAGCGGAATGGAATTTCCCGTCGGTTATGACTGCTCGTTTCAAGGGGATTTAACGGGGGAGGATTATAAATTTATATTAGGTGTAAAAGTTCCCGTTACAACACTTTGCCCCTGCTCAAAAGAAATCTCCAAGTATTCTGCGCATAATCAAAGAACAATGGTAAAAGTTAAAGTCAGCTATGATGAAAATGATATTATCTGGATTGAAGATTTAGTTGAAAAAATAGAAGAATGCGGGTCCAGCCCTGTTTACTCAATATTAAAAAGATGTGATGAAAAGTATGTAACGGAATCCGCATACGAAAATCCGAAATTTGTGGAAGATGTATTAAGAGATGTGATAAGCTTTTTAAGGAAAGATGATAAAGTAAAATTCTACGAAGCTGAAGTTGAAGCACAAGAGAGCATTCATAATCATAATGCGTGGGCTTGGCAGTCGGAACATAAGTAAAATTGGAGATAAAAATGAAAGAAATATTTAACGATTATGTACAATCTTTAGAAACATATATAATGATTCAAATAAAAATGGATGCGGCAAAACTGGCGCCTGAATTAACGGCAAAAGGCAGAGCTCCGATATCACTTGCTATGGGCGCACCCGTTGAAAGACCGCCTCAATTAGTTACGGATAAAATTATTGAATATGCCCAAGCAGACGGCATGCATACATATACTTTGGTTAAGGGTGAAGCATACCTGCTTGAATCAATAGCAAAAAATATGAAAAAACGTACCGGCATTGATTTTGATGCCAAATCGGAAATTTGTGCTTTAATCGGTTCAAAAGAAGGTATTGCCAATATGATTAGGGCTTTAATAAATCCTTCAACCGATACTAAAAATAAAGATATAGTTTTAATACCTGACCCCGGGTATGCTTCATATAAAGAAATGGTTAAAGTTTCAGGCGGATTAGGTTATGGGATTCCTTTAACTCCCGAGAATAATTACATGCCTGACTTAGATGAAGTAATGAATAATCTTGAAAAAGACGGATTTAATAAAAATAAAGTTAAGGCTCTTGTTATAAATTATCCGAATAACCCGTTAGGTGCAATATGTACAAAAGAATATATAAAAAAGGCTGTTGATTTTTGCAGAAAACATCATATTCTGTTAATTTCGGATGCGGCATATATAGATTTAACATTTGAAGGCGCACCAAAAGCACACAGTGTATTTGAAATTGACGGTGCAAAAGATGTTGCGGTTGAATTTTACAGTTTTTCAAAACCATATTCAATGACGGGATGGAGAATCGGCTGGGTATGCGGTAATTCTGATGCTGTCGGAATACTGGGTAAACTTAAATCTACGATAGATACAGGCATATATAAACCTATACAAAAGGCTGCATCAGATATATTAAATTCTAAAGAAGGCGATGAATATATAGTGGAAGCCAATAAAAGATTTGAAAGAAAACAAAAAATTATAGTGGAAGGGTTTAAAGAGCTCGGCTGGCCAATGGATAAAATAAATCCGCCTAAAGCTACATTTTATTTATGGCTGCCTATTCCGCCAAGATATAAATCATCAAAAGAATTTACCGATGATGTTTTAAAAACTTCAGGAATTGTTTTAGTTCCGGGCAGCGGCTTTGGAAATAACGGTGAAGGCTGGTTCAGAATGTCCATTGTTGCAGAAGAAGCTCAAATGCATGAAGTTGTAAGAAGATTAAAAGAAGATAATTTTTATTTTAATAAATAAGAGGTTAAATATGTTTGAAAAAATCAAATCACTTTTTAGAAAAAAAGAAAATTTATCAAACAGATATGTAAGCTGTGAGTATATTCAACATGGTTTTAATGTTGATTATGAAGATATAAAAATGTGCTGTTTTAACTGTCATGAAGGCGGCGGACGGCAAATCTTAATTGATAATTATAAAGGTGAAATGATTAATTGGGACAAATTTTTTAAAGAAAAACGCAAAATGCGTGAACTCAATAAAAAAGGAATTATGCTTGAAAGGTGTAAGGGGTGTATATTTTTAAAAGAAAGAGAATGGGATGATGAAGACTATATAAATTATATGGTATTTAATCATTGGACACAGTGTAACTGCAAATGCAGGTATTGTTTTACAAATGATCAATCCGATTTCTTTAATCAGAGAAAAAACTACAATATGTATCCCGTTATAAAAAAGCTGGCTGATATGGGTAAAATCAGAGGCGGAGGAGAAATAGGCTTTGGCGGAGGCGAACCCGCATTATTACCTGAGTTTGAACCTATGGTAAATATGCTTTTAGATTGCGGATGTGATAATATCAGAGTGCATTCATCAGGTGTTAAATATTCTCAGGCTATTGAAAGAGGGGTTAGAGAGGGGAAACTTATTGTTGTTGTTTCCGTTGATTCGGGCACTCCTGAAACTTATCAAAATATAAAAAGAGTTAATCATTTTAATAAAGTATGGGAAAACCTTGCAAAATATGCTCAAGCTCAAACTTCAAACAAATACAAAGTTAAAACAAAATATATAATTTTCCCCGGTTATAATGATACAAAAGAAGAAATAGATAAATTTTTTGATTTAACTGTTAAATCGGGAATAAAAAGTGTTGTTTTGGATGTAGAATCAATGTGGTATGTTGCAAATAAACCTAATATTGATGATTTTTATTATGAATTATTGGATTATGCCGAAAATAAAACAAAAGAATTTAATATGAAAGATGTTGAATTTTATGACAGGGCAACTCATATGAAATCTCACAGAGAAGAATATAAAAGAATAAGAGAAAATGCGCAGTCTGACTCTTAATATTAGAGAGATTTTTAATCGGTATAAACATTATTATACCGAATTATTAATATTAGCATTCCCTATATTATTGGGAAATATGGGGCATACTTTAATAGGTGCGACGGATATTTTAGTTGTTGCAAGGTATAATATTGATGCACTTGCCGCAATAACCATTGCTAACTCTATTTTCTTTACCATATTTATTTTCGGGCTCGGTATTCTGGTTTCGATATCGGTAATTCTTGCAAATTTTAGAGGAGAGAGAAAACCAACCAAAAGATATCTGTTTACGGGTATGGTTTTTTCATTGATTTTGGCATTTATATTTGCCGTTATTTCTTATTTTTCAAAATATTTAATTGATTTCGGCGGGTTTGAAAAACATCTTGTTCCTTATATAAAACAGTATATTTCAATAGTTTCTTTTTCAATTTTCGGAATGTATTTGTTTGAGGGGATTAAACAATTTTTGCAGGCGCATGAAATAGTAAAGTTCCCCAATTTACTTTTATTGTATTCCGTTGTATTAAATTTAATTTTTGATGTTATATTCGTATTCGGATTTGGCCCTATCCCATCTATGGGAGTTAAGGGTGCCGCTGTGGCAACAACTTTAGTTCGCTTGTTAATGGGACTTTTAATGCTATTATATGTTATTAAATTAATAAATTTTAAATCAAAAATTGATTTTACATATATAAAACAAATGATAAAAATAGGTACTCCGATTGGAATAGCATTTTTACTTGAATTTTTGGCTTTTAATATAATTACAATTTTTGTCGGAAGAGAATCAGGCTTGCTTGCTGCAACTCATAATATAATAACAACAATATCTTCGGCAACATTTATGCTGCCTTTATCAATAGCAACCGCACTTTCGGTTAAAATAGGATATTATTACGGGGCTTGCAATAAGTCAGAAATAAAAAATTATTCGATTGCGGGCATGATAATGGGTGTGGGTATTATGGCATTAGCAGGAATAATATTGGCGCTTTTCCCTCGGCAGATAATAAGCTTATTTACAAATAATACAGAGGTAATAAAAATTGCACTGCCGATTATATCTATAGCTGCAATGTATCAGGTATTTGACGGGTTTCAAGTGGTATCGGGCGGAATATTAAAAGGCTTTAAATTAACAAAAATTGTATCAAATTCCGTTTTAATAGGTTATTGGATGGCAGGTTTTCCCGTTGCTCTTGTTCTTGTCGGTAAATATCATATGTCTTTAAGAGGATATTGGTTTGCTCTTGCAGTTTCCTTGTGCGTAATGGGAATGGTTCAAGCCTCTGTTGCAAGATATAAATATAACAAAATTTGTCAAAAATAATTACAATTTTGTAATTTTTGAACAAATATATGCAATTTAAGATATAATAAACTTATATTTATCAGATTTACGAATAGGGTTTATATGGGAGAACAGTTAAAATATAAAAGAATTCTGCTTAAACTTAGCGGAGAAGCTTTACTTGGGAAGCAGGAATTCGGAATAGATCAAAGTCCTTTGGAAATGATAGCAAACGAAGTAAAAGAAGCCTATGAAACAGGCGCTCAAATTGCAATTGTTGTAGGCGGAGGGAATATTTTTAGAGGCGTTAAAAATTCCGCTAAATACGGAATGGATCAGGCAACGGGTGATTATATAGGAATGCTTGCCACTGTTATGAATGCTTTAGCACTTCAAAGTGCATTAAGGAAGATAAATGTTCCTTGCCGGGTTCAAAGCGCAATAGATATGAATAAAATAGCAGAACCGTATATAAGATTTAAAGCAATAAGACATTTGGAAAAAGAAAGAGTAGTTATATTTGCGGCAGGGACAGGGAATCCTTTCTTTACAACAGATACCGCAGCAGCACTAAGAGCATCTGAAATAGGTGCTGAAGCTATGCTTATGGCTAAAAACGGTGTGGACGGAGTATACTCGGATGATCCGAGGACTAACCCCGGTGCTAAAAAATACAGCAATATAACTTACGATGATATCATTGTAAAGGGTTTAAAAGTTATGGATACTGCTTCTTGCGCACTATGTAAACAAAATTCTATACCCATTGTGGTATTTGATTTTGCCGCAAAAGGCAGCATTATTAAAATATTAAAAGGCGAAAATATAGGAACATATGTAGGAGGTTAATATGACATTGGATTCAATGTTTTCTTCGGGAACAGAAAAAATGGAAAAAACAATAGCTCAAATGAAAAAGGAATTTGCATCTATCCGCACGGGCAGAGCAAATCCTATGATTTTAGATAAAGTTTTGGTTGAATATTACGGAGCTCCAACTCCGTTAAGACAATTATCACAGGTAAGTGTACAAGACGGTACTACTCTTGTTATAGCTCCTTATGATAAAACAATACTAAAAGATGTTGAAAAAGCGCTTGTTAAAGCAGATTTAGGAATTAATCCGAACTCTGACGGTATTGTTGTTCGTCTTATTTTTCCGCCTTTAACTACGGATAAAAGAAAAGAAATCTGCAAGGATGTTAAAAAAGTTTGTGAAGAGTCTAAAGTTGCAATCAGAAATATCAGAAGAGATTTGGCTGATGAACTTAAAAAACTTGAAAAATCTGAAAATCTTTCTGAAGATATGGTAAAAGATAATCAGGATAAAATTCAAAAATTAACCGATAAATATATTAAAATAGCTGATGATGTTTCTGCGGAAAAAGAAAAAGAGGTCTTAACCGTATAGTGGCTGTACTTAATAATTTATTAAAAAACAGATTAATTACGGGATTTATCGTAGCTTCCTTCGTCTTTGGATGTATTCTTGCGGGCGGAAAGTTTTTGCTTGCTCTATTGCTTATTTTTATAATTACTGCAAGCAAGGAATATACCGATATATTGAGGCATAAAGGTTTTTTGCCCTTTTTTAAAGTTATATTTATAACATCAGTAATTATGATACTTGTAACAGCCAGCGGGTATGATAAATTGATACCGCTTGTGCTTATAACAGGTACTATAGGGTCATTTCTGGCGGTTTTATTTCGGGGGCGGCAGCCCTACATTGCAAATGTCGCTACTACGATATTAGGATTTTTAATAGCTTGGATGCCATGCCATGTTTATACAATAAGACATATCGGACCTGAAGTTTCTTTATTCGGGTTAAGATTTTCTCAGGGACTTTATTTCCTTTTAATGCTGTTTTTTGTTATTATGGTGACGGATATTGCGGCATACTTTTTCGGGGTTAGATACGGAAAACATCAGCTTTCCCCTGTTATCAGCCCTAAAAAAACAGTGGAAGGCGCTGTTGCCGGGACTATATGTGCTATTTTTACAGGTCTTATTATCGGTAAACTCATCGGAATTACTCTTTATCACAGTTTTGTGTTAAGCATAATAATTACGATTATGGCACAGCTTGGCGATTTATCCGAATCTCTTATAAAAAGAGATGCCGGGGTTAAAGATTCAGGCACGTCACTGCCCGGGCATGGCGGGTTTCTTGATAGAGCAGACAGCTACCTGTTTTCAGTCCCCGCAGCATACTATTATATTAAATATTTTATCCTGACGGGTGTAATATTCCCCATGCCAATGATTATTGAATTTATGAAGAAAGTGCTTGATGTTATCTGCAGTTAGAAAAAGACAATTAAATAAATTTAAAAAGCTGTTAAATATTTCCGATTTGGATATAGAATTATTAAATACAGCCCTGACACATTCATCTTATAATTATGAATCTGATAATGCCGATTTGCCCGACTATGAAAGGCTTGAATTTCTGGGCGATTCTGTTTTAAGAATTTGTGTAAGCGAATATTTATTTGATAAATATCCTGATTACAATGAAGGAAAACTTACGAAAATAAGAAGTACACTTGTAAGCGACAGATTTATATCAACTCTGGCAGATAAAATTAACTTAAAAAATTACTTAAATATGGGTATTCATGAAGAAAAAGACGGCGGAAGAGAAAAAGAATCCATAAATGCCTGCGCATTTGAAGCTGTGTTAGGTGCTGTATATAAGACTGCAGGATTTGAAGAAGCTAAAAATTTTATATATAGAATGTATGCTGATACGGATACGAACTTTGATGAAATTATGCTGAATTTTAATACAAAAGAACTTCTACAACAGTATACGCAAGGATTAAATAAAGATTTACCCGAATATAAAATTATAAATGAATCGGGAAAAGCTCATAATAAAACATTCGAGGTTAGTGTTATCTACCAAAATAAAGAACTCGGACGAGGAACGGCTAAAACAAAAAAGGATGCCGAAAAAAATGCTGCTTATAATGCATTAAAAAACTTAAAGGTATTAAAGGAGTGTAAAAATGGATAATATAATAATTGCCCCCTCAATACTGTCAAGTGACTTTGCAAATCTTGAAAATGAAATAAAAAGACTTGAACTAAACGGTGCCGATTGGGTGCATGTTGATGTTATGGACGGGCATTTTGTACCTAATCTTACAATCGGCGCTCCTGTTGTCAAAGCATTAAGAAAAGTATGTAATATTCCTTTAGATGTTCATTTAATGATAGATAATCCCGATAAATATATAAAAGACTTTGCACTTGCAGGGTCTGATATTATTACATTTCACTATGAAGCGGTAAAAGAAAGAACTCCCGAGGTTATCAGTTTAATAAAGTCTTATAATATAAAGGCGGGAATATCAATAAAACCGAATACAAAGCCTGAAGAAATAAAAGATTATGTAAATATGGCAGATTTAATCCTTATTATGACGGTAGAACCCGGGTTTGGCGGACAAAAATTCATGACAGAGTGCAGTAAAAAGGCAATTGACATTAAATCTTATTTAAAAAAAGATATAATTATTGAAGCGGATGGCGGAATAAACTCTGAAACCGCTAAAATTTGTAAAAATTACGGGATTAATGCACTTGTGGCGGGTAATTATATTTTTTCAAGCAATAATATAAAAGAGGCAATAAATTCTTTGAGGGTATAATGATAGAAACACAAGGACTTATAGAACAGCATATACATGGAGCCTTCGGCTGTGATTTTATGAATTGCAGCGAAAAGGAACTCTTTGAAACTGCCGATTTATTAGCTCAAAATGGTGTCAGTGCTTTTTTCCCTACCGTAATGACTGATGACATTGAAAAGATAAAAGACAGGATATCATTAATTAAGTCAGCAAAGGCTCAGCAAAAAGAAAAAACCGCTAAAATTGCAGGAATTCATTTGGAAGGACCTTTTATTAACCCCGAAAAATCGGGTATACATGAAAAAAAATATATTCTGCCTCTTCAAATTGACCTGTATAAAAAATTTGAGGATGAAATAATTAAAATAATAACACTTGCCCCGGAACTTGATAAAAACAGAGAATTTATAAAATATTTAAAATCTAAAAATGTTAAAATTTCCCTCGGACATTCGCTTGGCACAAGTTTAGAAGGGATAAATCAGGTAACTCACTTATATAATGCAATGGGCGCTTTCTCGCATAGAGGAAATTCAACCGTTGTAAGTGTTTTATATAATAACGATATTTATATTGAAATTATAGCGGACTCAATGCACGTAAGTGATGAAGTTTTAGATATTACATTCCGCTTAAAACCAAAAGATAAGATAATTTTAATAAGTGATGCTTTGCCTCTGGCTCACTCTATAGAAAAAGAAGGATTATTCGCAGGGCAGAAAATATATAATAAGAATGGAAAACTTGTTAATTCTGAGGGAGTTTTTGCCGGCAGTTCAAAGCTTTTGTGTGATATTGTTAAGAACTTAGCGGATAAAAAAATATTAGCATTCTCTCAGGCAGTTAAATACGCATCAGACAACCCTTTAAATTATCACAACCTTAAAAATAATTTAAAAGTATATTGGAATGACGATTTTACAATAAATAAAACTGAATTTATTTAAAAAGGATTATTTCCTGTTGAAGTTTTTGCATAAAATCCGAACGGAACTTTTTTAAATGAATTAATTTCTTTTTTAAGTTTATAGTTTTCTTTATTTAATTCATTAATTTTAAATCTCATAGTTTCATTTTCGGTTTTAACTCTGATAAGTTCCATAACAACATCGTCCATACCGTCAAGTTTTTCATCAAGAACGGAAGTTATTTTAGCAGTCATAGCTTTTTCAATGTTTTTAAGAGTATCAACAAGTTGAACGATAGAAGCATTTGAAATTGAATTAGTTCCTTTATAAACAATATTTTTTACGGGAACAGGGATAGTCATTTTAGAAGAGACTTTGCTTAAAGTATCGGCATCATCTTTAGTAAAATATGTAAGACCTCTGTTATTTTTCTTAAGTTTAATATCAGCTATTTTACATAATTCTTGGATACCTGAATTATCAATACCAAGCATTTCTCTAATTTCTTTTGGTGTAATTTCTTTTTCTGTAATTGTATCAATTGCTGATGCTGTCATAAAAACAATCCCCTTATAATAAGCATGTAATACTGCTAAGAATATTATATATTGTTTTAAAATATTTGTCTAAGAAAATTAAGTATCTTTACATAACTTTTCATTTTGTTTAAGAAATAATAAGATGGTACTATAAAAAAGTAGGAAAAAAAGGAAAATAATAATGAAGTTTATATTGCTGGCAGGCGGTTCAGGGGAGAGATTGTGGCCATTATCAAGAACTATGGCTCCAAAATCATTATTAAAAAAGGAAGATGGAAAATCAGCACTGCAAAATGCTTATGAAATAGCATTAGCAATTACCCGTCCAAAAAATATAATAACAGTAACAAATATAGCGCAAGAAACGGATACAAGATTACAATTAAAAGAAATATCAAATGATACGGTAATAATTTCGGAACCTATGATAAAAAATACGGCACCTGCGGTTGCTTCAGCTCTTACTTATTTAAAAAGAACGAAAAAAGATGAAATTATTGTTATTATGCCTGTTGATTTTGTTACAGAAGATAAGAATGATTTTATTTTAACCCTGAAAAGTATTATTAATACAGCTAAAAAGGGTTACATAGGTATAATGGGAACTAAACCTTTAGAGCCAGAGGTCGGTTTTGGATATGTTAAAGCTTCAAAAAATTTAAAATTCGGAAAAGAAGTGGAAAAATTCATTGAAAAGCCTGACTATAACACTGCACAAGAATTTATTAACGATGAGAATTTTTATTGGAATTGCGGAATTTATGCCGCTAAAATTTCCGTTTTAAGTGAAGAATTTAATAAATATGCAAAAAATATTATACAGTGCTGCACAGATGATATGTTTGATGAAAATTTAAAAATTAGCTATCTGAATTATGAAAAAATGCCTGATATATCTATAGATTATGCACTCATGGAAAAGACGGATAAACTGGTTATGACTGAATTAAATACAAAATGGAATGACATAGGTTCTTGGCATTCAATATATAAAGAAAGCGAAAAAGATAAAAACGGCAATGTAATTACGGGAAATGTAGTAACAAATAAGGTGGAAAATTCTTTAATTTATTCATCTAAAGAGCTTGTTTGTGTATCGGATATTGAAAATATAGCAGTAGTCGAAACAGAAGATGCAGTATTGGTATGTGATAAAAATCGGGCATCTGAAATTAATAAACTTGTTAAGGTGTTGAAAAAAGATAATAAAGAGATAACTCAAACACATAAGACTGTATTCAGACCGTGGGGATATTATACAAGATTAAACTCCGGGGATGGCTGGTTATCAAAAATTATAACCGTTCTGCCATCTCATAAATTATCACTTCAATCTCATAATCATCGGTCAGAGCATTGGGTTATTTTAGAAGGTAATGCGCTTATTATTATGGAGGATGAATCATATAATCTTACCAAAGGTCAAAGTATTGATATTCCCGTAAATAAAAAGCATTCGCTTCAAAATCCTTATAAGGAGGTATTAAAAATACTTGAAGTCCAAAAGGGCGATTATATATCAGAAGATGATATTATAAGATATGAAGATATGTACGGACGGGTAAATTCTATTGAATAAAATCAGATTTCTAAACGAAAAAATTAATGATATAATAAATATATTATTTGAAGGAAAGAAAATATGAATAAAAATCAATCATTGGGAATATGGCTTGTAGTAGGGATTTTGGTATTGGCACTTGCATCGATGTTATTTGCAGGTCCGACAACATCTACAAAGGATTTAACATATACCGAATTTCTATCTAAAGTCAAAAATGCAGAAATAAAAGAAGTAATAATTGAAAATGACATAGTAACGGCAATTCCCGTTGAAGATGAAATAAAAACAAATGTAGAAGGAAAAGAAACAGTAACAGCCGCATTAAGATATAAAGTAACCGTTCCGCAAAACGATAACAGTTTATATAAAACATTAGAAGATAATAATGTAAATATAGATATAAAAAAAGCAAATGAAAACTCATCAATGATGGGAATAATGGGAACGGCTTTGCCGATCTTGTTAATAATTGCGTTTTTTATAATACTTGCAAAAATTATACAAACAGGCGGTTCTCAGGCTTTATCGTTCGGTAAAAGTAAAGCAAAAATGATGCTGGACAGCAAAGTTAAAGTTACGTTTAAAGATGTTGCCGGTATTGATGAAGAAAAACAAGAACTTGAAGAAATAGTTGACTTCTTAAAAAACGGAGAAAAATATTTAAAACTGGGTGCAAAAATCCCTAAAGGAGTACTCTTGGTTGGAGCTCCCGGAACAGGTAAAACTTTGATGGCGAAAGCTGTTGCAGGCGAGGCCGGTGTTCCGTTCTTTTCAATAAGCGGTTCAGACTTTGTTGAAATGTTCGTTGGTGTTGGTGCTTCAAGAGTTAGAGATTTATTTGAACAGGCTAAAAAACACCAGCCCTGTATTGTATTTATTGATGAAATAGATGCCGTAGGCCGTCAAAGAGGAGCAGGCTTAGGCGGCGGGCATGATGAAAGAGAACAGACTTTAAATCAGTTATTGGTTGAAATGGACGGGTTTGACGGAAATACAAATATTATCATTCTTGCCGCAACCAATAGACCCGACATATTGGATAATGCGTTATTAAGACCCGGCAGATTTGACAGACAAATTATGGTAAGCCTTCCTGATGTTAAAGGGAGAGAAGAAATATTAAAGGTTCACTCTAAAGGCAAACCCTTAGATGAAGATGTTGATTTAAAAGTTCTGGCAAAAAGAACACCGGGGTTCACGGGGGCTGATTTACAAAGCTTATTAAATGAATCGGCACTTCTTGCAGCAAGAAAAAATAAAACAAAAATAAATATGGAAGAAGTAGATGCCGCTATAGATAGAGTTCTTGCGGGTATTGAAAAGAAAAGCAGAGTTATGACCGATGAAGATAAAGAAATTACTTCTTACCATGAGGTTGGACATGCCTTAATAGCTAAATTATTAAAAGATTGTGATGAACTTCATAAAGTTACAATTATTCCCAGAGGCTATGCTTTAGGGATTACCTGGACAAAACCCGAAGACAACAAAGTACACGTTAGTAAATCTAAACTTTTAGCTCAGATAACAATGATGCTTGGCGGCCGTGTTGCGGAAGAAATCGTATATGGTCCAGATAAAATAGGTACAGGCGCTTCTAATGATATTGAAAGGGTTACTTCTATTGCTAAAAAAATGGTAACACAATGGGGAATGTCTGAGGAATTAGGTGCTATGACTTATGGTAAATCCCAAGAACATGTATTTATGGGCAGAGATTTCGGTCAAACAAGAGATTTCTCCGAAGAAATCGCAGCTGATATCGATAAAGAAATTAAGAAAATTGTTGATTCCAGATACGAACTTGCCAAAAATCTTTTAACGGAAAATAGAGATTTATTGGATGCTATTGCTCACGAACTGCTTGAAAAAGAAACACTTGATGACAATGACGTAACTGAAATAATTACAAGAATAAAAGGTGAAGATTTTATAGAGAAGATATAAGAGGTAGATATGGCATCAATTATTAATGCAGCAAGAAATATATTCAGCGATAATTTTTGGCATTTAAAACTTATAATTTATTCTGTTCCGTTGTATTTATTTATTAATAATAGAATGAATAATTTATCTTTTTCTGTTGGATATATAATTTTAATTTGTTTATATCTTGGAGTATGTATTTTTTTAATGGATAGAAATATAAATAATAAATCACCTTTATTACCGTCATTGTTTGATATTCCCGAATTGGTGAAAAAAACGGTTTTTGGCTCAGTAATTTCACTTCCTTTTTTAATAGTATATTATTTTGTAATAAATCTTGTTTTTCAAATGTTTTCATATTCTTTCCCCGTTATGTGCATAATATTCGGATGTGTAACTATGATTTTAGCACCGTTTATTATACTTCCTACCGTATATTATTCAGTGCGGGAAAGAGTAACAGATGCTTATAATTTAAAGTTAATTGTAGATGGTGCCGGAAATTTTGCTGTTGCACTTTTGGGATTTATTATTCAATATGTTATAATATTCGGATTTGTCGGTACTGTTATTTATATGTTGATTTACCACATGTTAAAAGATACAACAATGTTAAGTATATTTGAAAGTTTATTTATAGTATTTTCATTTTTAACTTTATATTCTTATTGTTCTAATTTATATGCGTCAGAAATACCCGCCCTAAAAACTAAAGAATAAATAAATTATAAAGATAAACTTTTAAGCTTTTTAATTTGATTGCGAATTTCGGCTGCTCTTTCAAAATCAAGAATTGAAGCAGCTTTTTTCATTGATTTTTCAAGGTTATCAAGGAGTTTAGGTAAATCTTTTTCAGAGATATTATTTTCAACCATTTCTTCTGCCACAATATCTTCAATGTTTCTATAGCTTGCAACTAATTGAAGCAGATTATTTTCTATCGGCTTTTTAATTGTTTGGGGTGTAATGTTATGGATTTTATTATATTCAAGCTGAAGGGTTCTTCTTCTTTCGGTTTCTTTTATAGCTTTATCCATGCTGTCAGTGATTTTATCAGCATACATAATAACTTTAGAACATACATTTCTTGCGGCTCTTCCTATTGTTTGAATTAAACTTGTTTCAGACCTTAAAAACCCTTCTTTATCCGCATCCATAATTGCGACAAGAGAGACTTCAGGTATATCAAGCCCTTCTCTTAAAAGGTTTACCCCTACAAGTACATCAAATACACCTAATCTTAAATCTCTAAGTATTTCAACTCTTTCAATAGAAGTTATTTCGCTATGCAGATATCTTACTCTTATGCCTAATTGGAGCAGGTAATCGCATAAATCTTCCGCCATTTTTTTTGTAAGAGTAGTGACTAAAATTCTTTCTTTTTTATCGGTTACTTTTTTAATTTCCGCAATTAGGTCATCAACCTGATTTAGTGTCGGTTTAACAAAAATTTCAGGGTCAACAAGTCCTGTCGGGCGGATTATTTGTTCTACAATCTGTGAGGAGGTTTCTTTTTCAAAATCGGATGGGGTCGCGGATACATATATTTTCTGCCCGACTTTACCCCAAAATTCATCTATTTTTAACGGGCGGTTGTCTTTTGCACTCGGCAGTCTGAAGCCGTAATCAACAAGCACTGTTTTTCTCGCCTGATCTCCATTATACATTGCTTTTAACTGCGGAATTGATACGTGTGATTCATCTATTACAACAAGAAAATCATCGTTGAAATAATCAAGCAATGTTGATGGCGCACTGCCTTTCGGCCGTCTTTCTATTATCCTTGAATAATTCTCAATTCCGCTGCAATAGCCCATTTCTTTTATCATTTCTATATCGTAGTTTGTTCTTTGATAAATTCTTTGGGCTTCAATTAATTTATTTTCAAATTCAAATTTTTTAACCTGCTCACTTAATTCCTGCCGAATTAATGCAATAGTCTGTTCTTTATCATTTCCATCAGATAAGTAATGCACCGCAGGGAAAATTACCGTCGAATCAAGATTTTCTATTATTTCACCCGAAACAGGATTAATTCGTATGATTTTTTCAACTTCATCGCCAAACAGCGAAATTCTTGTAATCATTTTTTCGTATGCGGGCATGATTTCAATAGTGTCGCCTTTGGCTCTAAAAGTTGAACGGGTTAATTCAAGGTCGTTTCTCGTATATTGGATTTTTACAAGTTCTTTTAAAAATGCGTTTCTGTCGATTTCATCACCGACTTCTATTTTTAATGAACTGCTCAAGTACTGTTCAGGCAAACCTAAACCGTATATACAGCTGACGGAGGCTACTACTATTACGTCATTTCTTTCATACAGGCTTCTTGTTGTATTGTGCCTTAATCTATCTATTTCATCATTAATGGTGGCAGATTTTTCAATATATGTATCGCTTCTCGGGATATAAGCTTCCGGCTGATAATAATCGTAATAGCTGATGAAGTATTCAACGGCATTATCGGGAAAAAGTTCTTTAAACTCGTTGTATAGCTGAGCAGCAAGTGTTTTATTATGTGCTATTACAAGAGTTTGCTTTTGCACTTGTTCTATTACATTGGCAATTGTATAGGTTTTACCGGAACCCGTAATTCCTAAAAGTGTTTGGCTGTCATAACCTTTATTTAATCCGTCAACGAGCTGAGATATTGCTTTTGGCTGGTCGCCCGAGGGCTTATATTTTGAACATATTTTAAATTTTTTTTCCATATTGGTATTTTATATTAAATCATGTTTTTTTTCATCTGCTATGATAAAATTATACTTATGGCGCCTTTAATATCAGTAGTAATGAGTACATATAACAGAGAAAGTATAGTTTCTGAAACAATAGAATCTATACTAAATCAAACATATCGTGATTTTGAATATATAATTATAGATGATTGTTCTTTAGATAATACATATTCAGTTATAAAAAATTTCAATGACCATAGAATAAAACTATACAGAAATAATGTAAACAGAGGCTGTACATTTAATTATCACATAGCCCATAATTTAGCAAAGGGAAAATATATTATTCATACGGATGATGATGATATATCTTCAAGTTATAGATTTGATATTCAGTTAAATTATATGAAGGAACATCCCGATATAAAAGTATTGGGTACATTTATGGATACATTCGGAGAAACCGCATCAGACTCTTGGGTAAAGTATTGTGATGATAAAATTTTGGATTTCGTAATGAATTTATATAATCCGATGTGTCACTCATCAATTATGTATGACAAAACTTTTGCCGATGAAAATAATATAAATTATAATCTTAATTATCTCGCTTCGCAGGATTATGAATTATATAAACAAGTTTTATTTAAAGGCGGTAAACTTGCTAATGTCGGAGAAAAATTAATTAAATACAGAATGCATAAAAAAAGAATTACGGATATAACGGAAACTCAAAAAATACAGAAAAATAATGCATTTAAAATAAAAAGGCAGTTATTATCAAGGTTTTTACAGGAAGAAGAAGTAAATAAAGTAACGGAATTGTTAATTAATTTTCCGTATAATGATTATAAAATCAGCGATGTAGAGGAAGCCTTTAAAATAATGAAATCAAGAAATGAAGAAGTTAAAAAGTTTGACTCTAATGTTATAGATTTAGTATTTAATGATATAAAAAACCAATATAAATAAAATTTATTTAAAAAAAGTTGTTATATAGCTGAAATTTAAATATAATAAAATTTATGGAAAGTATTACGGATTATTTAAAAAAAGCATTTGAGTATAAAAACAGATGCGATTGGGAAAATGCAATAGATTATTTTTATAAAGCTTTGGCATTAGACAATAACAGTATAGAAATAACGGCTGAACTTGCATACATTTATACAAAACTTTGCAGGTACGATAGGGCCTGCAGTTTATATGAACAGATAATAGCTTTAGATTCAGAAAATTATAAAAGTAAATTTGATTTTGCCTGTTTATATAAAAAAATGAAAGAGTATAAAAAAGCGGATAGCCTTTATTCGGAATTATATGCAAAAGAATATAATATTAAAGATACACTGGAAGAATGGCTCCCCATATTATTAGATAATAAGGAGTATGAAAAAGTAATAAATTTGTATAAAACCTCCGCAGAAAAATACAGTTCTTCAAAAATATATTATTATTGTGCATTAGCATATGAACGGAACGGGAATGAAGTATTTGCGCAGGAATTGTATGAAAAAGCCTGCTTGGCAGATGATTCAAATATAGATGCGGCATGTTCGCTTGCCCTTATTTTATTTAATAATGAACAATACCAACCTTGCGAACAATTAATTTATAAAATCTTGAAAAAAAGTGATGATGACAGGGCTTTTTATCTTCTTGCAGAAATTTTTTATAATAATAAAAATATAGATGAAGCCATAAAAAATTATTCGTATGCAATAAATATTAATCCTAAAATTGCTGTGTATTATTATAAACTGGGTATTACTTATTCTTTAAAAGGATTTTTTAATGAAGCAGAGCAAAGTTTTTGCAAGGCTTTATATCTTGAACCTGATAATATAGATTTTAATTATACTCTGGCATATTTGTATTATACGGAAAAGAAGTATGATCTTTCTGAAAATATAACAGATTACATTTTAAGACAGGATAATAAAAACTTAAACACAACAGCATTAAAAATATTGCTTCTTATAGAAAAGAAAGAGATTACATCCGCATCAAAGTATATTGATGAGCTTAATAAACATAAAAACAAGGATGATTTTATATGGTATGTACAGTCTAAATATTATGCGAAATTAAATATATGGAACAAAGCAATATTAGCAATTAATAAAGCGGTAGAATTGAATGAAAATTCCGTAGAATATAAGTATGAATTGGCAAATGATTATTATAATGTTGAGAATTATGTGTTAGCAATAAAAAATTGTAATGGAATTATAGAAAAGAATAATAAATATATTCCTGCATACATACTAAAAGCAAAAATATTGTACAAAACGGCAGAATATACAAAAGCCGAAGAAATGCTTGATAACGCATTGAAATTAGATATAAATTGTCCCGAAATATATTTTATAAAAGGCGATATCAGTTATGCATTATCAGAATATAAAAAAGCTATAGAACATTACAAAACAGGAATATCAATAAATCCGAAAGAAAAAAGATATTATGAATTAATTGCTAAAAGTTATTATATGCTGGAAAATTATGCGGATGCTTATGAATATTATAAAGAAGCGGCAGAATTTGATATATCCAATGCGGAGATAAGATATTATATGGCAAAATGTGCAATAAAAAAAGGAGATAAAGAAACCGCATTATCAAATTTTTCTTTAATGAAAAGACTTTCTCCAAATAAAACATTTTATATAGAAGAGTATGCAAATTATGTGAATGAAACAGGTAATAAAAAATCGGCACTGCAGTTATTAAATCAATTAGAAAAATCAGTAAGCATAAAAGAAGAAAAAGCTCGAATAAAAAAATTAATAAATAAAATGAAAAAAAGCAGTTGATTTTTTTTTATGACATGATAATATAATTTTGTTAATCGTAAGACTAACAAATCCTTTGCGGGGGATTAGCTCAATTGGTAGAGCACCTGCTTTGCACGCAGGGGGTTAGGAGTTCGAGTCTCCTATTCTCCAGTTTTATAGGCTCATCAAAAATTTATCTGATGAGTCTTTATTATTAAAGATCTTATTAGGAGTTTTATGAAAATTTTTTCGGTTGATAATAATAAAAATAATAAACATAATATATATTGCTTGTTTGGTGTAAAAATAAAACTCAGAAAAGATTTTATTAAATCAAAAATTTCTCCCTTAATTTATGGGGGGGGGGATTGCGCCTATGTGGATTTCTTTTGGCAGGATGAATTCAATGAATATTTTAAATTAAATGATATGTCTTTAAAACTTTCCCAATTAAAAAATAATTTAGATGATATATCATGCGAATATGCTGATTATTTTATGAAACTTGTTCCTTACTGGAACAGATATAAAATAGGTATATGGTCTGATTATGATAAAAAGACAATAAAAAAATATAAAGAATTTTTAAAAACATTTAATCAGCCTTTCCCTGAAATTTTAACAATTGACCCTTATTTTTATTCAAATATGTACGGGTTAACAGATTTACCCGAAGAAATATTAAGTAAAATAAACGGAAAAACTATTATAGATGGCGGCGGCGCAAACGGGGATACGGCATTGGTTTTTCATAAATATTTTCCGCTCTCTCAAATAGATGTATTTGAACCTGTTAAAGATAATTTAGATGTAATAAATAAAATACTTTCAGTTGATAATTGCGGCGGAAAAATTACTCCCGTTAACTATGGACTTGGTGAAAAATCCGAAACAATTAAAATAGATGATAAAGATGCAAAACTTATCTCTGTTGACGAATACTATGCAAAAAGTGAAAAAGAAATCGGTTTGATTAAATTGGATACTGAAAGCTGCGAGGCTGATATAATTAAGGGTGCCGTTAATGTTTTAAGGAAAGATAAGCCTGTACTTGCAATTGCTATGTATCATACCCCGATTGATTTTTTTGAATTAAAAACTCAATTGGAAAATTTAAATCTCGGTTATAAATTTATGATAAGAAGAAGCCAGATGATATTACCGCAGGCAGATTTAGTCTTAATTGCTTATTAAGAATACTATTGACTAATTTTAAGGCAAAGTCTAAAATTCTTATGAAAGGATGAGCCGATGAAAATATTTGAAAAAATAACGGATTTAATAGGAAAAACTCCCCTATTGGAATTAAAAAATATAGAAAAAGAATATAATCTTGAGGCAAAAATCATTGCGAAACTTGAATATTTTAACCCTGCAGGCAGTGTAAAGGATAGAGTTGCATATGCGATGATAGAAGATGCCGAAAATAAAGGCTTATTAAAAGAGGGTTCTGTTATAATAGAACCTACAAGCGGAAATACGGGTATAGGTTTAGCTTCAATAGGCGCTTCAAAGGGTTATAAAGTAATTCTTACTATGCCTGAAACAATGAGCATAGAAAGAAGAAATCTTTTAAAAGCATACGGGGCGGAAATTGTTTTAACAGAAGGCGCTAAAGGGATGAAAGGCGCTATTGAAAAAGCGGTTGAACTGGCAAAAGAAATCCCAAACAGCTTTATTCCGAGCCAGTTTGAAAATCCCGAAAACCCGAAAGCCCATGAAAATACGACAGGCCCTGAAATATGGGAAGATACGGAATGCAAAGTTGATATATTTGTTTCAGGTGTCGGCACGGGCGGAACAATTTCAGGTGTAGGCAAATATTTAAAATCTAAAAATCAAAACATTAAAATAATAGCCGTAGAACCCTTATCATCACCTGTTTTATCGGGAGGAAAGGCAGGTGCACATAAAATACAAGGAATAGGTGCAGGCTTTATTCCTAAAACTCTTAATACCGAGATTTACGATGAAATAATTAAGATAAGTAACGAAGAAGCACTTGAAACAACCAAACTTCTTGCTAAAAAAGAAGGTCTGCTTGTCGGGATTTCCTCGGGGGCTGCATTAAATGCCGCGGTAAAACTTGCTCAAAGACCTGAAAATAAAGGAAAACTGATTGCGGTTTTGCTCCCTGATACAGGCGAAAGGTATTTATCCGTAATTTCCGATTAATCCTTTTTTATTATATAATTATAAAAAAAGGGTGTTAAAAAATGGAAAAAATAGCAAGTTTTAAAGTAAATCACGATGTTCTTCAAAAGGGCATGTATATTTCAAGAATAGATGATGATATTGTAACTTATGATGTCAGAATGAAAAAGCCAAATGGCGGTGACTATCTTGAAAATGCTTCTATGCATACTTTTGAACATTTATTTGCAACCTATGTAAGAAATACCGATTTAAAAGACGGAATTATTTATGTAGGGCCTATGGGCTGTCGGACGGGTTTTTATTTTATAGTAAGAGATAAAATCTCTCATAAACAGGCTTTGGATTTATTTAGAGGAAGTTTAAAGTTTATATCGGAATTTGAAGGTAAAATCCCCGGTGTGAGCAGAATTGAATGCGGTAATTACCTTGAGCATGACTTAGAGGGCGCTAAAGCAGTTGCAAGAGATATGATTCAAGTACTTGAAAATTGGACGGAAAAGGATATGTATTATGCTGAATAATAAAAAACTTGCAATAATCGGGGCAATGGACTGCGAAGTTGATATTTTAAAATCCCTTTTAAAAAATTGTAAGGAATTTAAAAATGCAAAAATGACAGTTTATACGGGAACAATTAACGGCTATGAGGTTATTGTTTCTAAAAGCGGTGTAGGCAAGGTAAATTCAGCAATTACAACTCAATATATTATAGATACTCTTCATCCTGATTTTATATTAAATACGGGGGTTGCAGGCGGAATTGCCGATAATATGTCTGTCGGCGATATTGTTATAGGAACATCTTTAGTTCAATATGACTTTAATGTTTCGGCTTTAGGCTATGCCAGAGGCTATATGTGTACGGGAATTAATAAAGATAAGCCGACCGTATATTATTCGGATGAAAATTTAATAAACTATTATGAAAAAGCTCTTAAAGAAAGCGGATTTAAGTCTGAAATCCATAAGGGTGTTATCGCAACGGGCGATACTTTTATTTCCGATAACAATTTAAAATTTGAAATAAGAGATTTATTTAACGCATATGCCGTTGAAATGGAGGGCTGCGCTATTGCTCAATGCGCATATGTAAATAATATTCCGTTTGTAATAGTCAGAGCAATATCAGACTTGGCAAACGGGGATTCTCCTAAATCTTTGGAAGCTTTTGAAAAAATAATGGCTGAGGTATCCGCTAAAACAGTGGAAACTATGCTTAACTATTCACTTTCAGCTACAACTGTTACTATTTGATTTCCGTAACTGTCTATGTGACCGTCGGTTTTTTCAATTATATATCTTAAACCTTCTTTGCCTGCGATTGCTTTTTGTGCAGCTTCTAATGCTTTGTCAAAATCAGTAAATTCGCCTATTTGTTTGCGTGAAAATTCAGAGTAATCTCTTTCCGTTATAACTTGAAACATAACTTTCTCCTTTTTTGCTATTATAATACTACATAAAAATATTAATTGTATAACTTCAAATAAATTGATATGATTAGTATAAAAAAGGGGTATCATGATGGGAAATTTAAATTTTAAAGTTGATGAATCAAAATGTATTCATTGCGGATTGTGCGTAAATGATTGCATTGAACACGTAATTGAATTATACGGTAATAAAGTGCCAAAAGCAGTTGATGAAAAAAATTGTATAGGTTGTATGCACTGTTTTATGATTTGTCCTGTGGGTGCAATTTCAATATTTGATAAAAATCCTGATAGCTGCGAAAAAATATTATCTCAAAGTCCTGATATGCTTTTAAATTTAATAAAATCAAGAAGAAGCGACAGAAATTATAAACAAGAAAATCTTGATACTCAAACCTTTCAGAAGCTTAAAGACATGCTTAAATGGGTTCCGACGGGATGCAATCATCATAAATTACATTTTTCGTTTGTTGATGATATTCAGGTAATGGATGAATTAAGAGAACATGTAAATAACAAAATTATAAATGCTCTGACCTCAAAACCCATAAAAGCTGTAGCTGATAAATTTGCGCCTTTTACAAAAGATTTCTTAAACGGAGAAGATATTATATTTAGAGGCGCTCCGCATATGCTTGTAGTTTCTAATTCCGTTACTGCGCCTTGTGCTAAAGAAGATGCGGATATTGCTTTAAGCTATTTTGAACTTTATGCTCAAAGCTTAGGTGTTGGGACTTGCTGGTGCGGGTTTGGGCAAATATGTATGATGTTATTTCCTGAACTGAGCGAATATTTAAAAATCCCTGAAGGCTATAAAAGTCAATATGTAATGCTTTTCGGTCCTAAAAATGTAAATTACGCCAGAACGTCACTTCCTTCAGAGGTTAGTATTTCAACTGCAGAAAAACAAGGATTTGAAAAATTATCCGCTATGAAAACAGCTAAAAGATATTTTTGGAACTTTATCAGATAAACATACTGAAAGGATTTATAATGCGGGAAGAACTACTCTCACTAATAGAGAAAAACAGCAGAATAGGCTTAGATGAATTGGCTGTTCTGCTTGGTACAAATGAAAGTGAGGTCTTAAAGGAACTTGAAACACTTGAAAAAGAAAATATAATATGCGGTTATCATACTTTAATAGATTGGGAAAAAACCTCTATTGAGAAGGTAACGGCATTAATTGAGGTCAGGGTTACTCCGCAGCGAGGTCAGGGCTTTGATAAGATTGCTCAAAGAATATATAACTACCCTGAAGTTAAAGCAGTATACCTTATATCAGGCGGGTTTGATTTACTTGTGATATTGGAAGAAAAATCTTTAAGAGAAATAGCTAATTTTGTTTCCGATAAATTATCTACACTTGAAAGTGTTTTAAGTACGGGTACTCACTTTATTCTTAAGAAATATAAGGATTTTGGTACAATTTTGGATAAAAAACATGAAGATGAAAGAGAGATAATTTCGCCGTGACAAAAAAATTATCCGAAAAAGTATTAAATATAAAACTTTCAGGGATTAGAAAGTTCTTTGATTTAGTCAGTGAAAGAGAAGATGTAATCTCTTTAGGGGTAGGCGAACCCGATTTTGAAACACCTTGGCATATAAGGGATGAAGGTATTTATGCGCTTGAAGGGGGCAGAACTTTTTATACCTCTAATTCAGGGCTTAAAAGCTTAAGAGTTGAAATCTCAAATTATATTAAAAGAACTCAAAATATTTTATATAACCCAGCTAATGAAATAATTGTAACAGTTGGCGGTTCTGAAGCTATTGATATTGGTTTAAGAGCCTTAGTTAATGACGGTGATGAGGTTATTATTCCGCAGCCCTCTTATGTATCTTATGAACCCTGCACATCGCTTGCAAATGCAAAACCCGTGATTATTGATTTAAAACCCGAAAATGATTTTAAATTAACACCTGATGAACTTGAACAAGCAATAACAGATAAAACAAAAGTTTTAATTCTGCCCTACCCAAATAACCCGACGGGCGCAATAATGAACAAAAAAGATTTAGAAAAAATTGCCCCAATTATCCAAAAACATGATATTTATGTAATGTCGGATGAAATATATTCGGAATTGACTTATGACGGGAAACATACTTCCATATCCTCACTTTCAGGCATGAAAGAACGAACGATATTAATTAACGGGTTTTCAAAAGCTTATGCCATGACAGGCTGGCGCTTAGGTTATGCTTGCGCTCCAAATGAAATAATAAAGCAGATGTTAAAGATACATCAGTATGCAATAATGTGCGCTCCTTCAACAAGCCAGTATGCAGCTGTCGAAGCTTTGAAAAACGGGGATAAAGATATAGAAGAAATGAGAAAATCCTATAATCAAAGAAGAAGGTTTTTAATTGATTCGTTTAAGAAAATGAATATACCCTGTTTTGAGCCCTTTGGGGCATTTTATGTGTTCCCCTGTATTAAAGAATTTGCACTTACAAGCGAAGAATTTGCAACTAAGTTTTTAAATGAACAAAATGTAGCAGCAATCCCCGGGAGTGCCTTTGGCAGAAGCGGTGAAGGATATTTAAGAATATCCTATGCATATTCATTGGATAACCTTAAAAAAGCAATGGAAAGATTAAATAAGTTTGTCACTGATTTGAGAAATAATAAATAAATAATAGTAAGCTGCAGGTGCTGAAAATATAAAAGCATCCATTCTGTCGAGTATTCCGCCGTATTCTAAAAACAGATTTCCGCTGTGTTTTATTCCTAAATCTCTTTTAAATGTAGAAACGGTTAAATCGCCCATTTGTGAAAATATTGAAATTATAATCCCCAGACCTATACTGGTAACTGCGGAAAAGTCTAAAAATTTTGTAAGTAACAGGCAGAATAAACAACAAAATATTATATGTGCAATACTTCCTGTTAGTGTTTTGTTTGGGCTTATATCAGGAGTTATATATTTTTTAGGACATTTTTGTCCGAATATTGATGCAAAATAATCTCCTGATAATACAGCGCAAAAATATATTAGTATTAAATACCAGCCGTAATTTTCTTCAAAATAATATGTAAGTTTAATTATGTATAATCCGCAAAAAATTAATAAAAATCCTGATATTGTTGTAAGGGAAGTCATTATATAAGGTTTTTTATTTTTAATAATGGTAAGAAAGAAAGATAAAATAATTCCGCCTGTCAAAATAGGAGTTATAAACGGATGAAAGTTTATTTTATCCGAAAATGTAAATATAAATGCACTTAATATTCCTATAATTTCGGGTAATAACTCATGCGGATATATTTCTTTAACTTTAAACATATTTCTGTATTCTTTCATTGTTATAATTATAAAGAATACTGAAACAATAAATACCGCAAGCTTTGACAAATAGAATGCCAGAGGTATCATTAAAAACATTATAAATCCGAGAATATATCGCGTATATTTTATATTCATATTTTATTTATCTTGATAATGTAATATACTAATTGTAGCACATTTAACTATAATTAATAATATGAAAAAAATAATGCTAATATATCCGCCCGGAGAAATATATCAAAGAGGAGAAGACAGGTGTCAAATTAATGTTAATGCGTCTGTTGCAAATAGTATTCGCCCTTGTAATGATCTGGGATATGTTTCGTCGATATTAAAAAAAGAGGGGTATTATATTTTTCTTAAGGATTATTCCGTTCATAATAGTAAATTTATTGATTTAGAGACGGATATAAAAAGAGAAAATCCCGATATTGTATTTATAAGTATTACAAACGGAAGTATTTTAAATGATATAAAAACAGCAAAAAAAATAAGAGAAATAAAAAAAGATGTAATAATAATATTTAAAGGTGCATTATTTTTTAATGCGGAGCCTGATTTATTAAAAGAACTTGATTTATCGGATATTGATTATCTTATAGGCGGAGAAGTCGAATTTATTATTAAACCGCTTTTAGAGGCTCATTATAAAAATAAAAATCAACTTTGTGAAATTGAAGGAATTTGTTATAAAACAGAAGGAAGCTGGTTGATTAATAAAGTAAATTCATTTAACGATAATCTGGATTTAATACCTTTTCCAGACAGGGAATTAATGGAAAATGAATTGTATAAAAATCCTTTGACAAATAGACCAATGGCAACTATTTCAACCTCAAGAGGATGCCCTTCTTCATGCATATATTGTGTATCACCTGTAATATCAGGGAAGAAAGTCAGATTTCGTTCCGTACAATCTGTATATGAAGAATTATCAGAATGCGTAAACAAACATAAAATCAGTGATTTTTTCTTTAAATCCGATACTTTTACAATAAACAAAGAATGGGTAATATCCCTGTGCAGCTTAATTATCAACTCTCCGTTAAAGGGGAAAATAAATTGGGTTGCAAATTCAAGGGTTAATACTATTGATGAAGAAATGCTTTTGGCAATGAAAACGGCGGGATGTTCCGTAATTGCCTTGGGACTTGAATCGGGAAGTGATGAATCGTTAGTAAAAATGAAAAAAGGTACTACCGTTGAACAAAATATTAATGCCGTTAATTTGATTAAAAAATTAGGATTTAAAACTTTCGGGTTTTATATAATAGGGTTTCCTTGGGAAACAACGGAACACTTAAATCAAACAAAAGATTTAATTTTTAAATTGAATACTGACTTTATAGAATTATCAATCGCAACTCCTTATCGGGGAAGTGAACTTTATAATATATGTAAATGTGATATAACAGGTAAAGATAGCTTTAAATATACTGCAAATGTAAGCGGATTTATTTCTTCAAAGGAACTTGAACTTTTCAGAAAAAATATAATTTTAAAATATCATTTAAGAGTTTCATATATTTTAAAAAAACTATTTAGTAAAGATTTAACATTAGTATTATTGATAAGTTATTTAAAATATGGGTTAAGAATGGTAAAGAATTGTTTTTTTGATATATAATTAAACTAAGGAGAGTGAAAAAATGGCAAATATATTTTTAACAAGTAAATGTAATTTAAAATGTCCGTATTGTTTTGCGGATGAGTTTGTTAATAAAGGTTTTGAAGAAATTACGATGGAAAACTTTAAAAAAGTAGTTGAGTTTATAAAACCATCGCAGGAAAGAATAGGTTTAATCGGCGGAGAACCGTTATTCCATCCTCTGTTTGGAGAATTTATTGATTTATTGAACGCAGATGAAGCCATTAAAAATGTAGTAATTTTTACTAACGGAATAGAGCTTGATAGATGGATTGATAAATTTAATAATGAAAAATTTTCATTTTTAATTAATTGTAATTCAGAATCAGATATTGGTCACTGCCAATATGAAAGATTAAAAAATAATTTATTATTGATGAAGGATAAAATAAAGAATTTTAATTTGGGTATAAATATATATTCTAAAGACATGGATTTTTATTATATATTTGATTTACTAAAATTGGCAGATAAACATAATTTAAGATTTTCTATCGCATTGCCGAATGAAAAAAAGGAAAAATCAAAAAATATTTTAAAAGATTTTAAAGAAATCCAACCTAAATTATTTGAGTTTTTTGATGCTTGTATTGAAAATAATATTGTACCAAACAGTGATTGTAACAGCATTCCGGATTGTTTATTATCAGTAGAAGAAAAAAGAACATTATTAAAACTCGGAATACTTGCAGAAAAGAATAATATGCCGAAAAATACAACAATAAATTCTTTCAGAACATGTAATCCCGTAATAGATATATTACCCGATTTAGTTGCAGTAAGATGCTTTGCTTTATCAAAATACATAAAAGTGCCTATTACACAATTTAAATCATTAGCAAATTTAAGAAGCTATTTTTATAATAAAGTTGATTTATATGCAAGATTATCTTTTGTTAACAAAAGTTGTGAAGATTGCAACTCCAGAATGATGGAGAGGTGCGGAGTTTGTTTCGCTCATAAGCTTTCAAAAATTGAAAAATTAAAGAAAGAAGTTATAAAAAGAGCATAAAGAACAATTAAAGGCGCTCTGCAATTTGCAGAGCGCCTTTTTTATTATATAAATTATTTTTCTTTTATTAAATTTGTGATTACAGAAGCTATAATAATAGTAACTGCGCCTATAAAGAATGCATATTCCCAGTGATAGTTAATACCGTTAGCTACTCCGTAAGAACATTGGTAAATGAACCAAGCTAAAAGTGTGCAGACTAAAATTTGCGGACCTGCTATAAAGATATTGAATATTCCCATAACAGAGCCTTCAGAGCCTTTTTGAATAAACTCGGATAACATTGCAAAAGGTAATGCTAAAATGCTTGCCCAGCCGATACCGGCTACAGACATACATATTAATACAAATGCAGGATTAGTGGATAACCCCATTCCTAAGAATGCAAATGTTAATGTTATTAATGATATAAAATGAACTTTTCTGTTTCCGAATTTAGTTGATAATAAACCTATGGGAATAGATACCAAAAAGCATATTAAATTTTGTATTGCAAAACAAATGGATGAAAAATTAGTTGCCTGATTTATAGTATTAAGGTATGAATTTTTAACTTCTTCCGTTGCCGTTGTTAAGTCAGGAACTCCATAGATTGTGTGAATTGCATATTGAGTAAAGAATATATTTAAACTCATTATCCCAATCCAGGTGAATAATTGCATAATGCAAATTTTGCTGACCTCGGGTGAGGACTTAAAAAAATCAACAACTTTTTTTACAAATGAAGGCTGATTTTGTTTATCTTCTTTTTGTTCTGTTTGGATGCAAGTTTTTTTAGACTTATGTTCTTTAATTGTTAAGCAAGTCCAAGTCATGGCTAAAGAAAAAGCCAGTGCCGCCATAACAAATTGCGCATTAATACTCATCTGATAGTGGAAAACATATTTTAAAAACGGAGCAGTGCCTGCAGCAACAACAGACCCCAGCCCTATAGCAAAGCTTAAATATGCATTAGCAAGCGAGTGTTGTTCCGGTGGAACCAAATCAGGAACTAAAGCCCTATAAGGTCCTTGAGCAGCATTAACGCAGGCATCTATAACCCATATCATTATTGCCGCAATAATTAATCCGCCGAATACGGGTTCAGGTATATGTAATAAATTTGATATTTTTTCTGACAGTAATGCGGAATTAGGAAATGCCCATAATGCCAAGCTGGCAAATATAGCGCCTGCGAACAAATACGGACGTCTTTTTCCGAATATTGTATGTGTTTTATCACTTAATTCTCCTATAATAGGTTGAACAAGCATTCCCGTAACCGGGCCTGCCAGCCAAATAAGCCCAAATAACAAGGGAGATGCCCCCAAGTTTTCCGTTACGGGGCCGGATAGAATTATTCTCATCTGCCAGGCAAACTGAAGCCCGAAAAATCCCAAACAAAAATTAAGTAATTGTACTGTTGAAAATCGTTTTAATTCAATTCCATCATTAGCTGCTTCACTATTCATCTTTTTCCTCTTTATCTAACTCTTCAATTAATTCGGGTATAATTTGAAATAAATCACCAACAAGCCCTATATCTGCATTTTTAAATATCGGGGCATTTTTATCTTTATTTATAGCTATAATTGTACCGCTGTTTTTAATTCCTGCAAGATGCTGGGCTGCTCCTGAGATGCCTATAGCTATATATAATTTAGGTGCAACCGTTTTCCCCGTCTGCCCTATTTGCTGGGATTTAATTATATAACCTTTTTCATAAGCCGCTCTTGAGCCTGCAACTGCGGCATTTAATCTTTGCGCAAGTTCATATATAAGTGTGAAACCATTATCTTTACAAGCGCTCAAACCGCCTGAAACGATTATATCCGCAGTATTTATATCTTTTGATGATATATTCTTTTTTAATACATTTATTATTTTTAGTTTATTTTCAATTTTATCAATATCAATCCAATCAAAGATTACATTTATATGATTTTCAGTTTTAACCGCTTTAAATGTATTTTGGTGAACTGTAGCCATTTGCGGGAAGGTTTTACATAAAATATCAGCCGTTAATTTTCCGCCAAAAGTCGGTCTTGTGGATAACAGCAGACTGTTATCCGCTATATCTAAATTTGTACAGTCGGCCGTTAATCCGGTATTTAGTTTTATTGCGGTATAAGGCATAATTTCTCTGCCTTGATTTGTTGCACCCGCAAGTATTATTCGGGGCGGGTATTTTTGTGCTAGTTGAGTAAAAATTTCGCCAAAGTACTTGTTATTAAATTGGTTTAATCTGTCATCATTTATTATAATAACTTCATCAGCGCCGTAATCCCCGAGGGTTTGTATGATTTTTTCATAATTCATTCTTGGTCCTATTATGCAGACCATTATTTTTTGATTCCAAATTTTTTCTTTTAGTTCTCTTGCTTTGGTAAGCAGTTCTGTCACTACAGGTGCTATGCTGCAGTTATCTTTTAATTCGCCGTATATTAGTATTCCGTTTGGTTCCATTACTGCTTCCTGATTTCTTCTATTTTGTTTTTTATTGTTTTAGTGTAATCTTTGTTTGATGTTTCAATAAAATTACAGTTTCTGTAATCCGAATTTCTAAATATTTTTGAAACATAAGTAGGTGAGCCTTTAACTCCCGTTGTATTTTCGCTTAGGTTTAAATCGTATAAATTATACGATTTAACAATATAATCTTTAGCTTTTATATACCCCGATATTTTTGGGGTTCTTGGTTTTACGCAATAATTATTGATAGCGATAACGGCAGGAAGTTCTGTTTTTGTTGTTATTTTTTCGGTTTCGGTTTCAGAATACGCAGTAATACAATTATCTTCATTTACTTCTATTAACCCGTTTACGTTGGATATATAAGGGTAATTTAACCTTGCTGCGGTAGAAACGCTTGTTTGCGCTGTTTCTCCGTCTATTGCAGACTGCCCGAATAAAATTAAATCGGTATCGGGAAATTTTTCGGTTATTGCCGCGGCAAGAACTTTTGAGGTTGCATTGGTATCAGAGCCTGCAAATTTAGAATCACAAAGCAGATAAGCCTCATCAACACCCATTGCTAATGCCTCTTTTAAAACAGCTTTCGCTTTACTCGGACCCATTGATACAGCGGTTACTTTTGCATTATTACTTTCCTTTAAATTAAGTGCAGCTTCTATAGCCTGCTTATCTAAAGGATTTAAAATGCTTTCCATATTTGTACGGTCTATATTATTATTTTCAGTCCACTTAACATCATCAGTATCGGGAACTTGCTTTATAAACACGGTAATATTCAATTAATAACCCCTTTATACTTTTATTTTCCTATAAAAAAGTAATTAGTGCAAATGTTTTACATATCGAGTGCAATATCAAGAGTTTTTGCTTTTGCTACTATAGCACTTGATGAGATAACATCAACACCTGTTTGGGCAATTTGCGAAATATTATCTAAAGTCACATTTCCGCTGGCTTCAATTATAGCTTTATTATTTATAAGTTCTGCGGATTTTTTCATTGTCTCTATATCCATATTATCAAGCATAATAATGTCAGCGCCTGCCGTTAATGCTTCTTTTACCTGTTCAAAAGTGTCGCATTCAACTTCGATTTTATGGGTGTGTGATAAATTCAAACGGATTTTTTCAACCGCTTTTGTTATAGAACCAGCAAATTGAATGTGATTATCTTTAATCATAACGCAGTCAGAGAGGTTAAACCTATGGAGCCTTGCTCCGCCTGTTGCAACGGCATATTTTTCAAACATTCTGAAATTAGGAGTTGTTTTTCTTGTATCAGTTATTCTTGCTTTACAATTACCGATTGCTTTTTGATATTTATTTGTTTCTGTTGCAATTCCGCTTAATCTTTGAATATAATTTAGTGCCGTTCTTTCTCCCGTTAATATTGCTCTTGCGCTTCCGTTTATTACCGCAAGAGTATCGCCTTTTTTAATTTCATCCCCGTCTTTATAGTATTTTTCAATTCTTATATCATCACAGAGGATTTTAAATACTCTTTCAACTATATCTATTCCGCATAAAATACCGTCTTGGCGGGTATTTAATTTTGCGGTCATTGTTTCATCGTTATCTACAATACAGTCTGTTGTAATATCTCCGAAGCCTATATCTTCTTTCAGTGCATTTTTAATGTGTTCATCTATAATGAAGTCGTGCATAAATTGTGAGGACATATTATTCCTTTCATTTCCGTATTTTTTGATAATTCATATGAGTATGCCGTTAAATCTTTTTGAGGATAGTCATCACGGTAGTGTGCGCCTCGTGATTCTTTTCTGTTTAGTGCAAAATCAGTTATTAATTCTGCAATGGTAAGCATATTGCGGATTTCATAACTGTTTCTGTCTATACATTTATATGAGTATGGGAATTGCTCTTTTATTTTTAAAATTTCTTCTTTTGCTTTTAAAAGTTTATCGTTGTTCCTGATAATTCCCGCATTTTCCCACATAAGTTTTTTTATTTTGTCGAAAATAGGAGTAATATCCTGTTTGTCAAAGGTTATTGTATTATTTTCATAAAATCCTATGATTTTAGATATTTGTTCATCTTGGTTAAAGTTATTTTCAAGTTTTAGTGTTTTAAGCAGATTTACAAGTTCAAATGCCGTTACTGCACATTCAAGAATAGAATTTGAGGCAAGCCTGTTTGCCCCGTGAAGTCCTGTACAAGATGCTTCTCCTATTGCATAAAGTCCTTTAATTGAGGTTGCTCCGTTTACTTTTGTTTTAATTCCGCCCATAAAATAGTGTGCCGAGGGCGATACGGGTATATAGTTTTCCGAAGGATTTATATTATATTCCCTGCAGGCACCATATATTGTCGGAAATCTTTTTTCAAATTTGAGTTCATTTATATGAGTTGCATCAAGGAATACATTTTTTACTCCCGTTAATTTCATTTCATTGTATATTGCACGGGTAACAACGTCTCTTGGCGCAAGTTCAAGTCTTTCATCATATTTTTCCATAAAGGTATTGCCGTTTTTATCAACAAGTTTTGCGCCTTCCCCTCGAACAGCTTCCGAGATTAAAAACATCGTGCCTTTATCTTTGTCGCCGAGGGCAAATGCTGTAGGGTGAAATTGTACAAATTCCATATCTTTTACGATTGCACCGGCTCTATATGCAAGTGCTATTCCGTCACCTGTTGTAATATCGGGGTTTGTCGTATATCTGTATAACTGTCCTATACCGCCTGTCGCTAGTACTACCGCAGGTGATTCTATTATTTCATATTCATTTTCGCTGTAGTTATATGCGATTAACCCCCTGTTTATATTTTTTGAATCGGTTAAAAGTTCAACCGCAAGAGTTTGTTCGTATACTTTTACTTCTTTTTTGCTCATCAGATATTTAACAAGGGCATTTTCTATACAAAATCCCGTTGCATCACCGCCGGCATGAAGAATTCTGTTTACACTGTGTGCCGCTTCTTTTGTAAATTTAAGCTTATTATTTTCATCCCTGTCAAAATCAACACCCAGTTTTTGAAGTTCTGCAACAACTTCGGCGCTTCTTTTTGATATAAATTCCGCTGCGGAAATATCGGTTAATCCCGCTCCTGCTTTTATTGTATCTTCAATATGAAGTGTACAGGAATCAAGTTTATTTTCTGGCATTACGCATACCATTCCGCCCTGAGCATATTTTGAATTTGATTCTATTAATTGTGATTTCGTAATTATAAGAATGCCGTCAGGCAAATCGGCTTCTTTTTGAAGCTTTATTGCCGCATATAATCCTGCTATACCGCTTCCTACAATTACTGCAGAATATTTTGAATGTTTCATTTTAATACCCTTGTTTATTATATTTTAGTTCAAACATAAAAAAATATAACTTACCAATATAGTAAGTTGTATTTTTATAAGTATTAAGAATTAATATAATTTTTTAATATATTTATTAACCTGCAGAGGGCCGTATACAATAGGAACTGCTTCTTCGCCCGTTGTTGTAACAGCGCCCCATTTTCCGTTATGTTTAACTTTTAAATAGTTGCCTTTTGCTGTTTCAATTTTGTCGTATTTCGGTGCGATTAAAACTTTTCCGTTTAAATCTACAACACCCCATCTGTCGTAGCTTTCAACCTTAAATAAATCACTTCCGAGTTTTTCAATATCATCATATTGAGGTTTAATTATTACTTTACCTGCTGCGGTTATTAAACCTTTTCTGTCATTTTCTTCAATAGAGAAGTAATTTGAAGTTAATTCATCGACATCATCATATAATACTTTTACGACTACATTCCCGTTTTTATTAATAACACCGTATTTTCCGTTTAATTTAACCTTAAATAAATCGTGTTCCATTATTGAAATATCATCGTATTTAGGCTGGATTATCTGATTTCCGTTTGTATCAATAATTCCCCATTGACCGTTAATTGCGACTTTAATGTATTCATAGTTAAGACCTTCAATTTCGGTAAACATCGGAGGGAGGTTTATTCTTCCGTCTTTGCTGTAGAAACCCCATTTGCCGTTGGATTTGTAACCTGTAATTGTTTTATAGTGAGTATAGTATGTATCTTCATCCCCGGGTTCTAAGCCTGAAACACCTGCATTAGGATTATTAATAGGCCCGCCGTTGCCTGAAGTATTTGAGGTTGTTGTGTAAGCTAAACTTGGAAGTGCAAATACAGCTAATGTGATAGCAAGAATTAAATTTTTCTTCATAAATCCTCCTTATTTCTTTTATTTTTATAGCCGTATAATATGTATATTGCAAGTCCCATTATAACCCATAGCAGAAAATAAAGTGAAGAGTCTCCGCCTGAAAGGCTTTTATATATCATAAAACAGCTGCACATTACAATGCCGAGTATCGGAAATAAAGGACAAAACGGGACTTTAAAGGGTCTGTATCTATCAGGTTCCGTTTTTCTTAAAATTAATACTTCTATACAAATTATTACAAAAGATGCAAATGTTCCGTAATTACAAAGTTCTGCCGAAATATTCAAATCCATAAAAAGCGAGCCTAAAATAACTATTATCCCCGATAACCAAGTTATAATGTGCGGAGTTTTAAATTTTGGGTGGATTTTCATTATATTTTTCGGAAGAAAATTATCTCTTGCGATTGCGTAAAAAATTCTTGTAGTTCCAAGCTGATAAACAAGCAAAACAGAGGTTAAAGCGCATAATGCCCCGACGGATATTGCACCTGCATACCAATTTTTGCCGATTGCACGCATTGCATGCGCTAACGGTGCCTGCGTATCAATATTTCCGAGAGGTATTACTCCCGTTAATACCAGTGCAACTGATACATATAAAACAGTGCATAATACTAAAGTTCCTATAATAGCAATAGGTAAATCTCTCTGCGGATTTTTTGTTTCCTCTGCCGCTGTTGATATTGCATCAAAACCTATATACGCAAAGAAAATAATGAATGTTCCCGCTAAAATACCTTCAAAACCGTTAGGCGCAAACGGCACCCAGTTTTCAGGCGCTACATATTTTGCCCCTACTATGATGAATGATATTATTATTGATAAATTTACAAAAACCATAATGCCTGCAACTCTTGTTGATTCTTTAACTCCTTTAATGAGAAGAATTGTAAGCACAAGAACTATAAAAATTGCTGGAATATTAATTGCTACAGGCATTTCAATGCCAAACGGAAGGTTAATAAACGGCATTTTATCATGGACATCCCACCCGTATTTATCGCATATTGCATACATAGAGCGGAAATCATTCCTTAACCACAAAGGATAATTAACCACAAAATCGGGCAAAATATGTTTAAATCCTTTTAACAGCTGTACAAGATATCCCGTCCAGGCCGTCGCAACCGTGATATTACCTATTGCATATTCAAGCATTAAAATCCAGCCGACCATCCAAGCCATAAATTCG
>CANQAL010000005.1 GCA_947589255.1 Candidatus Gastranaerophilales bacterium
CTTGTTGAAGTTAAAGGAGTGAGGGGATTTGTTCCTTCAAGTCAATTAAGATTAAAATCAGGCGACAGCGCTGTAGGGGATAAGCTTGAATTGAAAATCTTAACTATGGATATTCAGCAGGGTAACTTCATTCTTTCTAACAGAAAAGTTTATTCGGAAGATAAAGATGAAAATAAAAAAGATATATTTTCGACCGTTGAAGTGGGGCAGATTGTTAAAGGTGAAGTCGTCAGAATTACCGATTTTGGCGCCTTTATTGATATTGGCGGTGTAGATGCACTTCTTCCCCTCTCTCAAATCTCTTGGAGATGGGTTGATCATCCTTCCGATATCCTTAAAGTAGGTGATATTGTAAATGTAGAAATTATTGTTATTGATAACGAAAAACAAAGAATAAGTTTAAGTCTTAAAAATCTTGAAAAAGATCCTTGGCTTGAAGCTAAAGATAAAATTAATGACGGTGATAAACTTGAAGGTACCATTACAAGAATTAAACATTTTGGCGCTTTTGTAGAAGTATTCCCGGGGGTTGAAGCTTTATTACCCAATAACGAACTAACAGAATATCAAAATCAGCACAATACTGTTCTAAAAGTCGGAGATAAAATTAATACAACTATTATTAAATTTAACCCTGATGACAGAAGAATCAGCTTAAGCATTCAAGATGAAGGAAAATAAAAAAATAATTGTATTTTCCGGTAAGCAATTTTCCGGAAAAGACACTATTGCAAAAATTTTGTTAAACGAATTTAAATCTTTTAAACGTATAGGAATTGCTGATGCAATTAAACTTGAATATTCTAAAAAAACAGGGTTAAGTGTTGAAGAAATTGAAAAAAATAAGTCACAATACAGGCAGGATTTAATAAATCTGGGTGATTGGGGCAGAGCACAAAATCCTGATTATTGGTTAAATTCAATTATCAAATATGACGGGAATGTTATTGTAACGGATATTAGAGTAAAACATGAACTTGATTTATTCCGCTCTTTCGGTGCTTTTTGCATAAGAGTTGAAGCATCGGAAGAAGTAAGAAGTAAAAGAGGCAGGATTGTTTCTTCAAATGACTCAACAGAAACGGACTTGGATAATATAACTGATTGGGATTATATTATAAAAAATGAAGGAACTTATGAAGATTTAGTAAATAACACTAAAAAACTTATAACAGCAATAAAAGTCAAAATGTCGTTAACATAAGAAATATTATTGTTATTTTATTGTTATTTTTATTAAATTAAATAAAAAATAAAGTTTTCGACCTGATACTTCGTTTCTGTTTCACTAACCTCAACCAAAGGCTTCGTAACTCGCCTAAAGGCTCAAACAGACGAAGCCTTGATGTTGTTTCGGTAAGTGAACCTACGAAACTCCGTATATGGTTTTCAAACTTTATTTTTTTATTTAAAATTTTGCAAATAATATAAAAATTAAAGTTCCTTGCGTAGTATAGTACAACTTCTTTGCGAAGCAGCGACAAAGCCCCGTCTGTTTGAAGCCGTTAGGCAAGTTACGGGGCTTCATGCTGAGCTTAGAAGTTATCTATACGAAGCATCAGAACGCAATTTTTATATTATTTGCATTAAAATAACAATAAAATAACAATAATATTTCTTATGGAAAAATTAATCCCCTGTTGACAATAGATTATGTGCAGGTTAAACTTTTTCTATAATGCATATTATTATGCATGTGTTTAGATAGGTACACCGCCCTTAAATGCTTTTATAGCTGCGGCTGCCTCAAATGAAAGGAATTTAAAATGTTTGCAATTATTGAAACAGGCGGAAAACAATATCAAGTTACCGAAGGAAGATATGTTGATATTGAATTGCTTGAAAATGACGTTGACTCAAAAGTAGTTTTTGAAAATGTTATTATGCTCGTTAACGGTAAAAAATCTAAAGTCGGTCAGCCTTATGTTAAAAACGCAAGTGTTGAAGGCTCTATCGTTAAACACGACAAAGCTAAAAAAGTTTTAGTCTACAAACAAAGAGCTAAAAAAGGCTACAGAAGAAAACAAGGTCACAGACAAAACTTTACAAGAGTTATGATTAATAAAATCAGAACTACTGCTAAAAAAGCGGAAACAGCACAGGAAACTACCGAAGAATAATTTAAGGAGAATATAACAATGGCTCATAAGAAGGGTGTCGGTTCTACAAAAAACGGACGCGACAGTGAAAGTAAACGATTAGGTGTTAAAAAATTCGGCGGTGAACAAGTTACTACAGGTAACATTATTGTTCGCCAAAAAGGTACTAAATTTCATCCCGGTAATAATGTAGGTATGGGTAAGGATTATACACTATTTGCATTAACAGACGGCATAGTTAAATTTGAACCTTTTAGAAGAGACAGAAAACAAGTTAGTGTTTATGCCGAATAATTAAATTTAATTTAAAAAGAGACTGACCGGTGTCGGTCTCTTTTTAATATGAAATAAAAAGGATTTTTTGTGAATAGTGTTGGATGTATTTTTTTAGAAAAAGGTATTGCCTTTGAGGAAAATAAAGTTTGTGATTGCTGTATCAGTCATAATGACGGTCGCGGTTTACCTGTTTTATTAGATAATTATAACGGTGACGTGATTGATTGGGAAAATTTATTTGATATCAAAGCTAAAAGGATTGAGTCTCAAAAAGAAAAAACAATTTATGATTGCGAACAGTGTTATCATTTATCGGAGTACACTTTTACAAATGAAAGAAAAATTTCCGAATTCCATTTTTCTCAATGTCATATATGTAATTGTAAATGTATATATTGCTCGCAATTTCAAAATAGTGGTGTTATTGGATATGATGCTTATCCTGTTATTCGCGATTTGATCGATAAAGGTTACTATAAATCAGGTGGTGAGGCTACTTTACAAGGAGGCGAACCTACCTTAATGATTAATTTTGATAATTTGGTTCAATTATTAACCGAAAATGGTACTTCCATTCGTATTCATACCAGTGCGGTTAAATATAGTCCTAAGATAGAATCAGCATTGAGAGAAAATATGGCAGTTGTAGTTGTTTCTCTTGATAGCGGTTGTTCTGATACATATCATAAAATAAAACAAATTGATGCTTTTAATTTAGTTTATGAAAATTTAAGTTCTTATATTAACTCGGCAAAAAATAAAAATAATGTAGTAATTAAATATATTATAGTACCGGGTTTTAATGATAATATTCAAGAAATTGATAAATTTTTCCGACAGATGAAAAAACTCGGTGTCACTAATACGGCTTTGGATATAGAAGTTCAATATGCAAGAAAATACAATAATAAAGATATTTCTAAACACATTTTTCTTCTTGTCGATTACTTTAAAAAAGAAGCTTATAAATCAAATATTAATGTTCAAATTTATAGTTTTTTGCTTTACGTCCTTAGAAACAGAAATTTTTCTTATCCAAAATGGATTTCCAATAAATTTCTTTATAATTGTTACAGCAATTTACTAAATGATAAAAGTAAAAATTTAAAATATTGAAAATATATAGTTAATACTTTTTAATATATTTAGTCACTTGACAAGTTTTGTTTTAAAATATAAAATGTATAAAATTATATGGTGTGAGCAATGGGGATTGCTTTTTAGCCGATATATCAGAGAAGTACAAAAAAGATAATTTTATGATTAATACATTAATAAAACATAATAATAAAGTTAATAATGATTTAAAGAATATTTTAGAAAATATTTACCTGCTTCCTAATTGGGAAAAAATAGCTTCTTTTATGTTATTTGAAAAAAAATTCTTTATTTCTAAATCTCAAAAATTTAATTTGTTCAGAAAATTTTCTTCTAAAAATATGCTTGAAAAGTTTGAATTTAGAACTTTAGATGATAATGTTTGTGCAAAAATTGATTTAAAAGTTTATAAAGATAGTGTTTATATTATTAATATTGATGTTCAAACTTTGAATTTTGCAGATAATATAATTAAAAAATTAGTTCAAATTTCGGCTGAAAAAGCTTTATATAATACTTCTGATAAACAGGTAAAAATTAATCTTTCTCTTCCTTTATTTAAGATGAATAAAGTTAAACAAATCTTATTAAACCTTGGTTTCGTTTCTGAAGAACAAAGCAAATATGAGAAAAAAATGTTTGGTGAAACATTAACTTTAAATGTCGAAAAATCAGTATTACTTCAAAAGCAAATTAAGCAAAATCCGATTTTAATTAATAAATAATTTATAAAACTTCATATATATATATGATTTGATATTTCTTTTAAATTTATACAATTAAGATAAGTATAGTTATATCTTATATCAGGTTGTATAATGAGCAATAATACAGAACACAATAATGCTTATAAAAATATAAAACGGCTTTCTGATGAAGAACTTATTAAACTGTGGAATCTTTATCTTGAGGATAAATCAAATAAAAAGTATAGAGATATGCTTATTTTGCAATATATCTATCTTACAAAATATGTTATCGGCCGTATAAAATTAAATCTTCCGGCTAATTTTGCGCTTGATGATATTACAAGTTTCGGTGTTGAAGGTTTGATTGATGCAATAGAAAAATTTTCTCCCGAAAAAGGCGCTCATTTTGAAACTTATGCCGTTATGAGAATAAGAGGCGCTATAATTGATAAAATAAGATCGCAAGATTGGCTCCCGAGAAGTACAAGAAAAAAAATTAAAGATATTAAACAGGCTGCAGAAGAACTAAAACAGCAGTTTGGAAGAACTCCTACTAATGATGAACTTGCTGATTATTTAGGTGTCGAAAAAGAAAAAATTACCTCTATTCTCTCTGAAGATACTTCTGTAACTTCTTTATATGAGAAAAAATACTCGGGCGATGAAGGGGTAGAATTAATTGATACTTTAGTTGATACAAATTCCGTAAGCCCGCTGCAAAAACTTGAAGAACGCGACGTTAAAAATGAACTTCAAGCGGCTTTGATGAAATTGCCCGAAAGAGAACGTATGGTTATGGTTCTTTACTATCATGAAAATATGACTTTAAAGGAAATCGGTGAAAGTATTGATGTATCTGAATCAAGAGTTTGTCAAATCCACGCACAGGCTATTATGAAATTAAGAAATATATTTAATGCAAACAGGTTGACCGAACAAAATTTATTTTCTCTATAAAACATTTTTTATCAGTTCAAAATTAAATGATAAATTTTTTATCTTTTCTTGATTATATTTGATTTCTTTATCTCTAAAATTTTCTATTTGTTCATTTATGTTTACATAATTATTTAGGTCTATATATTCTAAATTAAATTCTTCAGCTATGTTTTTTACTTTTATATCATAATTAACGGGAAGTAGTTTTATACCGCTTTTTATTGCGATTAAACAGGCATGGTAGCGCATTGCAATTAGTTCTTCCATTTGAGTTATATCATTTATTACTTTTTCATTTGATGTGTTTTCAACTGTTTGTATATTTATATTTGGATTTAATTTAAGTAATTTATCTTTTAATTTGTTTGAAATTTCTAAATCCAATTTATTTTGAAGTGAATAAATATATATATCTTTAGTGCCGTAATTTTTATTTATTGCCTCGGCAAAGGCTGTTATGAAATTTTCGGTTAAGTTTTTGGAATCTCTTAATTGAATACCAAGTGTGTTTGGTTTTGATTTTTTTTGCGGGGCAGGCAAATTCCATACGGGGTCAGATGTCTTTATTGCGTTTATTTTATTTTCTTGCAGAAGTTTATGGCTTTCTTCATCCCGAACCGTTATGAGGTTTGCCCTTTTAAGAAGAAAAAATGTTATTTTTTTTAGTATTTTATTGCTTATTGGCCCTATTCCTTGAGAAAATATTATAATTTTTTTCCCGAATAATTTTGCCGTCAAAATTACTCCAAGGTAATAAATAAGGCTTTTTATGCTTGTAACATCCTGAAGCAGACTGCCCCCGCCTGATATTAAAGTATCTGTATTATAAATTTCTTTTATAATTTGGGGTATTTTAAAAGTATATGTACTTTTTACATTCAGTTCTTCTGCTGTTTTTTCGGGCGATGATGAAAATACGGTTATCTCAATATCGGGGATTATTAATTTAAGGGTTTCCGTTAAAATTTTTAAAATAGTTTCATCGCCGAAATTATCAAATCCGTAATAACCTGAAATACATACTTTTTTAGTCATTTGTACCTTTAAAAATTTTATAAACTTCTTCTTTATTAGGAATTGATTTTATTGCGCCTATTCCTTTTACTTGAAGTCCTGCTGTTATTGAACCGAGATATGCGGCTCTAAAAGAGGGCATGCCTGATGAAATCCCGTGAAGTACGGCTCCGTTAAATGTATCACCGGCACCTGTACTATCCACACTATTTTCATTATAAAATTTAATAAATTCTATCTTGCCGTTATTACCTACATAATAACCTTTTTCTATGGAAGATTTTACTATAACAGTTGAAATACCTCTATCCCATATATGTTTCATTGTGTTATCAACCGAGGAGGAATCTATTATTACTTTTGAATCTTGATTTACGTTTAAAAATAATATATCAAGGTATTCTGATATTTCTTCAAAAGCTTCTTTTGCTTCATCTTCCGACCAAATTTGCGATTTATAATTAGGGTCGTATGCGGTTATTACATTATTTTCTTTTGCTATAGCAAATGCTTTTTTAACCGCTTCTCTCGCTGATATTGATAAAGACTGCGTTATTCCCGTTGAATATAAAATAGAGGCACTTTGAATATAATCAGCAGAAATATCATCAATCGAGAGGTTTGTAGCTGCGGATTTTCTTCTGTATAAATACAGCTCTTTATTTTCGCATTCAAGCCCCATAGCAAGCATATATAGTCCGTTTATCCCCTGAACGGGTTTTACATGGGATATATCAAGCCCTGCTTCCTGCCAGCTTTCAAGCAGGTAATTTTTAAAGCAGTCCATTCCTATTCTTGATATATAGCCTGCTTTTGAACCTAATTTTAATGCCGTTATTGCAGTAGTTAATGTATCGCCTCCATAGTATTTGTCCAGTGTCGTTGCATCGGTCAGACTTTTCGGAGTCGATAATTCAATTAAGCTTTCCCCTATTGTTATTATGTCTAATTTTTCGTTCATAATTCTAACTTATTCTTTTTGTACTTTATCAAAAAGATTTTTAATAATCAAATTAATATACTAATTTTAATTTTATCTTATTTGTGTTTCTTAACTTTCCAAACTCTTTTATTCTGGATTCTATTTCTTTATAATTTTCGGATAATCTGTTTTGTGTCAGATATTTTTTATAATATCTTTTTGCTCCTGAAATATTCCCCATTTTTTCGTAGCAAATTCCGATTGCAAGATATCCCCTGTAATATGTTTTATCTTTCTTTAATACTTCTTTAAAAGCTTTTGCACAATTAAGATAATCTTCTATATGCATATATAATGTTGCTTTTTGTATGTATGCTCTTATATAGTCAGGGTTATATTCTATTATCCTTTGATAAATCATTAAAGCCATTTCTTCTTCTTCAATCATTTCATGAACTAAGGCTAATTGCATTTGTATATCGGGATTATTCGGCTCTAATTTTATTGAACTTCTTAAATATTGTATGCCTGTTTCAAAATCACCTTTTATTATGTTGCACATTGCAAGTTCTTTTTGGACTTTTACATCCCACGGGTTAAGCTTTTCGGCTTTTTTTAAATTTTCTATTGCTTTTGTATATATTTTAAGATTTTTATATGCTATTGCCAGCCCTAAATATGATGAGGGGTTATTTCTGTTTATAAAAATTGATTTTAAATAATTTTCTATTGATTCTTTATTCTTGTTTTCAGTTCTTAATTTTTCCGCCTGATTATAATAATTTTCGGCAGAAAATTTTTCATATTTATTACTTTTCTTTGTTGAACTCTTCCCCAAATCCGTATACCCCTTTTATTATATTTTTAATTTTAGGGAACAATACAAAAAGGGGATATAGTCTTAAGATTAAACTTTATTGACCTTTAGATTAATATACTTATATCTTATTTATTTGCATTAAGGAATTTTGTTAAAATATCCTCGGGCATTTTGCGGTATATTTTGCCTGTATTAATATCTGTCGCAACTATTGTTGTGTGTGCGATTACTCTTAATTGATTTGTATTTCTTTCAAAAACTTTATGTTCAAAAGTAACACTTACGGGTTTTACTTCCGAAATATGTGTTTTTATTATTATTCGTTCATTCATTTTGGCAGAGGACTTATATCTAATATTCATTTCAACTACGGGAAATAATATTTTATTTTTTTCAAGAGTTTCTAAATCTAACCCAAGCATTTCAACAAGTTCTACACGGGCAGCTTCAAACCATTTAGTATATGCCCCGTGCCAGACAACTCCATATGAGTCCGTATCTGAATATAAAACTCGGATTTCTTGTATATATTCCAATTAATGCCTCTTTCTATGTAAATAAATCTTGAATTTTTTCCTGAATATCCGCAGGATCAAGCTCCATTGTATATTTATTGATATCTAATGCAATTTGATATAATTTAGCAGCTTCTATTTTATCGCCTGTTATAGCAATAGAGCGGGCAAGATTATAATTTGCAAGCGCATAATTGGGGTTATATTTTCTTGCTGCTTCAAATAGACCTATTGCTTTTTGAACCATTCCCAAATCGTCAAGATAAATAACTCCAAGGTTATTATATGCTATATCATATGTGTTATCATACTTTATAGCCTTTTCATATTCTTTAATCGCTTCTTCTACATTGCCTTTACCCCAGTACAAATATCCAAGATTGCAATGTAATCTGGCATTATACGGGGATGCTTCCAGTGCCTTTTTATATATTACAAGTGCATTATCGTATGAACCTTTTTCAAAAAATACATTTCCTAAATTTAAATATATGTCCATATCGTTTGGATTTAAACTGAATGCGTTTTGATATGAGGATATTGCAGCATCCAGATTTTTTATATTCTCTTGAAAAATAAAACCTAATGTCTGCGCTACAACACTTGTCCATTGTGAGTTCGGGTTTAATGTTACGGCAGTTTGATAATGTTCTACCGCCTCATCAATTTTACCCGTTAAATACAAATATTGTCCTATTCTGCAATGAAAATCCGCAACGTGTGGCTGAAGTTCTATTAATTTTGTGCAGGTTTCTATTGCGTTATCAAAATCTTTTAATTCTTCATATAATTGGCAAAGATAAAAATATGCCCGTATATTTAAGCAATCGAGCCATATAGCCATTTTATACTCGCATATTGCATCTTCATATCTGCCCAGTTCATGATATACCCTGCCCAAGTTTATATATAATTCTACAAACCCCGGAGCTTTATCTATTGTATCTCTATATGTTTGAAGAACTTCTTCCGTAAATCCTTTTGTAAATATCATAAAGGATGTTCTTAATAATGTCGGCAAAAATTTTAAATATGTAAGCTGTCTGTAAACTGATTTTATTGCGTATTTATCAAATGGCAGTGTTAAAAATGATTGTGCTAATTTTAAAAATTTTTGATAGCCTTTATATTTATTTGATAAAGACATTAAATTATATATTAAATAATATGCCCTTGATGCTTTAAACGGTGATACTTCTACAGATTTTTGCGCATATTCCGTTGCTTCAAGATAATCGCCTTTTCTCATAAATATTTCCGCTATCATAAAATATGCTTCCGCAAATTTCGGATTGCTTTCTAATGACAGTTTAAGGTAATTTACAGCCTTATCTAATTCTCTTTTATAATAAAATGCCGTTCCTATTTTAAAATAAATTTCGGATGAATTAACACAGCTTTCTAATGCCCTTTGGTATTCTGTTATTGCTTCATCGGCAAACTGCTGGGCTTGGTATATATCAAGATGCTGCTCCATATATAAATCTCCGAGTTTAATGTGGAGATTTGTATTGTTTTCATCTTGAGCAATAGCTGCCCGGCATGTTTCTATTGCTTGTTTAAAATTACCTTTTTTTTGTAATTTATCTATATCTTTATTTATTTTATCCGTTTTATTCATAATTTCTATGTTGATTTTACCATAATATTGTGTCTTTTAACAATTTAACTCTGCCTGCTCAATAAATTTTTTAGGAGCAAGAATTGATAATGAATATGGGGTATCAAAACATTTTTTCGCTGTATTTATTATCATTTCTTTTGTTACGGTCTTAATATTTTCTATCAGTTTATCTTCAAATTCAAATCCTAAACCTAAAAATTCATAATATCCTTTTAATGTAGCTTCAAGTAAATTTGTTTCCTGATAAAATTGTCTTTTACCTATTGCGTTATTTTTAGCATTTTCTAACTCTTCATCAGTTATAATTTCCGTCATTATCTTTTTTATTTCTTTTTCAAAACCGTCAAGCGAGGTTCTTATATTTTTAGGCTCCGTTCCTATATATACAAAAAAGTTCCCGCATAAATCCAAAGGTTCATAGGCACTTCTTACCGTGTATGCAAGTCCTTGTTTTTCTCTTAATTCCAAAAATAATCTTGAAGATAATCCTGATGAGCCTAAAATCGTATTTAAAAGTATTATTGCAGGATATTCTTCAGAAAAAATATTTCCGACCTGCCAGCCCTGAAATATTTGTGCTTGGTTTGCATCTTCCTTTGCCGTTGTTGAAATTCTGTTTTTTTTAATGGGAATTATTTTTTCTCTTTCATCTTTTAAGTTTTCGCATTTTAAGTTTTTAAGATGTTTATTTAATAATTCTGTTATTTCTGTGCCTTCAATATCGCCTGCAACAGCTATATTTTTTTGAGATTTGTATATTATTTCATTATGAAATTGTATTAAATCGTCTTTACTTATACTGTCTAAGGCTTCTATTATTTCTTTTCTGCCTATGCCGTAAGGGTGATTTTGGAATATTGTTCTATAGTAATCATCTTGCGCTTGGATTTTAGCGGAATCTAAATCTGATATAAATTCGCCTTTTATTTTTGTAATTTCCTTTTGATAGTCGTCAAAGGTTGAATTTTCAATCATATCTTCAAAAATATTCAAAGCTGTATTGATGTCTTCATTTAAACATTGAATTTTAAATCTTATATAATCGGCTTTCTTTTCTATACAAATGTCTATGGCATTTTCATCAAGCAAAGTTGCAAGTTCTTCTGCCGTTTTTGTTTTAGTTCCCTGAAAAAAAAGCTGAGTCATTAAATAATATAATCCCGCTTTCGGTTCATCTTTATTTAATTTTGCATACATTACAACTGCTGTTCTCGGGGTATTTTTATTTATTTTTACTATTGTTTTTATTCCGTTATTAAGCATGTATTTTTCCATATTTTTATCCTTTATTCTCGGGCATTAATACTGCAATTACCGCATGTTTTAAGTCTAAATATCGCTGAGCCGCAATTTTTACATCTTCTTTGGTTATTTCTTCTATTGATTTAATATATTCTTCTATGCATTTTAAATTGTTGCAGACTGTTGTATAAAAACCTATATTTTCCCCTATGTCGGAGACAGTTTCAGAATTTTCGGCAAATCCTGCCTTTAATTTTTTCTTGGCTTTCTTTAATTCCTGCTCTGTTATTCCGTCATTACATATTTTATTTATTTCTTGTTTTATTGCTTTTATTGCTTCATCTTTTAATTCAGGTTTAAAGTTTGCATCAATAAATATATTTCCGCCGTCCCTAAAGTGATAATATTCGCTAGATATAACATTAAATATGGGAGATTTAGCTTTTTCTATTAATTCCTGATAAAGTCTGGAGCTTTGTCCCTGCCCGAGAATAAGACTTATCATTTCCATTATTGTTGAAGTCTTTACATCGCAGGCTTTCGTCCCTAAATATCCGAACATTAAAAATCCCGTATTGATTTTTGAATATTCTTCAACTATTTTTGTTTCATTAACGGGCTGGTCAATTTGATATTCCGTCATCGGAGCATTTTGTCTATCCTTAAAATCAAATTCTTCGCATATTTGAGGCAGAACATCTTTCGGGTTTAAATCCCCTACTATTATTGTTGTTATGTTATTCGGGGTGTAGTGTGTTTTATAATAATCTAAAACAGTTTCCCGCTCTATTGTGGAAATTATTTGTTCATTTCCTATAACATCTCTTTTATAAGGATGAGAGGTGTACATATTTTTATTTAATAAGTTATATACCTTTGTCCAAGGCTGATCTTTGCGCATTCTGATTTCTTCTATTACAACGTGCCGTTCCCTTTTTGTTTTTATTTGAGGATTTTCTAAATCAAAAGGCTCGCCTATTTCCTCGGGTGGTATAATGGGATCCAGTATCATATCTGCATGTAGCGAGAGTGTATCTTTAAAATTCTTATCTCCGCTCCCTTTTGGGATAGTTACATAATAAAATGTATAGTCTTTCCAAGTCGCAGCATTTACGATTGCACCTCTTGATTCAAGAGTTCTGTCAAATTCGCCCGCCTTATGTTTATGTGTTCCTTTAAACATAAGATGTTCAAGAAAATGCGAAATTCCGTTATTTATATCATTTTCATTTATTGAACCTGTTTTCACCCAGCTGCTTATATTTATTAATCCGCCCTTTTTATATGCAAATACTATTTTATGTCCGTTTTCCCGTTCATATATTTCTAAAGGTTTTTCCAAATACGGATATATAACTTCTGATTTTTTTAAACTTTCCATAAATAACCTCTTATGTGTATTCTTTATCTATTGTATCAGATTTTAAATTAATTTCATAATTGATTGGCAAGTTTTTTTTTTAGGGTTTTTAAAAATAACATAGTGCATGCACAAGAGGAAAAATTATGAATATATCACCCGTATCTTTTAAATCTTTAATGTGTTTTACAATAAAAGACGGAAAGGCAAAGGCCCCTGTTCCTGATTTGGTTAAACTGGCTTTTAATCATAATAAGTATCTTTCATCAAGGTACAGATTGGATAAACAAATAACAAAATATACGGGCGAAGCGGAAGACGGCACAGTATTTAATGCCTTTGGCGACTTTTGTAAAAAACTTGATAAACTATACAAAAATCAATTACCGAAAGGCTCAAACAGAGTTATTTTAACGGAAGCTCCTTTTTATGTAAGCCCGAGAGAAATTGAACAAAGATATTTTATTACGGCAGCTACCTACGATGATGAAGAAAAAATCCTTAAAACATTAAGTAAAAATAATAATTTTTATACCGTAAAGCTCAACGGCGGAAAACCGTCTAATAATAGTTTATAAAGCCTGTTTTTAAAGCTTGTTCGATATCTTTTCTTGTTATTGAACCGTTGATTTCTTGTATACAGGTTATTTGTTCCGTATTTATTTCTTCATTAAAAATATTTTTTAATAATTTCGGATTATAAGTAAAAAGTATTGAACCGTGTTGAAGAATGTACCCTTGAGAGCGAAATTGCGCAGAGCCTATAATTTTTTTGTTTTGATAATTTATATCTGCTCCCGTTGAAAGTGACATACAGTAATTATATTTTGTGTTCACCTTATTTTCAGAACCGAAATCAAGGTTTATTCCTAAACTTTTGAAACCGAGAATTATTGCCGATGAAATTTCTTTGTATGATGACTTTATAAAGTTTCCGTCTTTTAAAATGGCAGCAGGGCATATAAAAGAATATGTGAGTTCATCATCATGCAATAAACCTCTTCCGCCCGTTATCCTTCTGACTATATCTATTTTATTTTCGCTGCAGAATGCCTCATTTACCGTTTTTATATTTTGGTTTCTGCCTAATGAAACGCATTTTGGGCTCCAGCCGTATAATCTTAATATCGGAGTTTTGTCTCCTGTTTTTATACTGCTTTCCAATAATTCATAGTCAATGCGCATATTTTCTGCGCCGTTATATTCTTTGTATTCAATTATTTTTATCATTTATTTAAAAGATTTTTTATTCTTTTAACTATTGTTTCTAAATCGCCTTCTTTTAAATCATAATAAAGAGGGAGCGAAATGCAGTGTTTGTAATATTCTTCCGCAATCGGATAATCGCCTTTTTTATACCCTAAATTTTGATAGTATGGCTGAAGATGAACGGGAATATAATGTACCTGAAGATTTAACCCGCATTCCCTTGCTTTATTATAAAAATCTAATCTGTCCTTAACAAGAATGGGATAAAGGTGAAAACAAGCATTTGAAAAATCTTTTTCGATTAAATGTTCAATATTTAGGTTTTTATTGTAGTAATCCACAATTTCCCGCCTTCTTGCTTTGAATTTATCAAGTTTCTTTAATTGAGAAATTCCAAGTGCAGCTTGTATATCCGTCATTCTGTAATTATATCCGAGTTCTCGCATTTCATATTCCCAAGTATGAAGCATTTCTCCTTCTTTATGAACTCCATGTGAACGGTATGCAAGAAGCTTTTTATATAATTCTTCGTTATTTGTAGTAACTGCTCCGCCTTCGCAGGTTGTTATTGTTTTAACGGGGTGGAATGAAAATACCGTCATATCGGAATATTTGCAAGCACCGACTTTTGTTCCTTTATACTCAGAGCCTATTGCGTGTGCCGCATCTTCAATAACATACATATTATGTTCTTTTGCAATCTTTTGAATTTCTTCCATATTACAGCTTTGACCTGCAAAATGAACAGGGATTACGGCTTTTGTTTTTTCCGTTATATGTTTTTTTATTTCTTCAGGATTAATATTTGCGGTTTCTTTTTCAATATCCGCAAAAACAACTTTAGCACCGCAATATCTTGCACAATTTGCACTCGCTAAAAATGTTATTGGGGTTGTTATTACTTCATCTCCCGGTTGTATCCCTGCCGAGAGCATTGCTATATGAAGCCCTGATGTTGCACTGTTTACTGCTACGCAATATTTTGCACCCGTATAATCGCATATTGCTTTTTCAAACTCTTTTACCTTCGGCCCGCATGTTAAAAACGGAGATTTTAACGTTTTTATTACCGCAATAACATCATCTAAATCAATATGCTGTTTTCCATACCCGTATGTCTTCATGATATTTATATTCCTTACTAAACTTTTTTAATTTATTCTATCTTAAAATATTTGTTTGTGCTATCTTAATATTATAAAAATTTAAAAGGAGGAACATTAGCATGGAAACATTCGGAATTGAAAAATGGGGAATTATTAACCCTAAAGCCGTTTACAGAAACCTTACTCCCGCTGAATTGACTGAAAAAGCATTAGCAAGAGGCGAAGGTAAGTTAAGTAATACCGGCGCTTTAGTTGTTACAACAGGTAAATATACCGGTCGTTCACCTAAAGATAAATTTATTGTTGATACAGATACAATACATAACGAAATAGCATGGGGAAAGGTTAACCGTCCTATTTCAAGAGAAAAATTTAACTCAATAAAAGGCAAAATCGCTGCATACTTAGAAAACAGAGATGTATTTATATTTGACGGTTTTGCAGGTGCTGATAAAAAATATACTAAAAAATTCAGAGTTATTAATGAACTTGCAAGCCAAAACTTATTTATTCATCAATTATTAATCAGACCTACGGCTGAAGAACTTGCAAGCTACGGCGAAGCTGATTATACAATACTTTGCGCTCCCGGTTTCAAATGCGATCCCGAAGTTGACGGAGTTAACTCTGAAGCTTGCATAGCTATTGATTACGAAGCTCATACAATTATCATTTGCGGTTCTCAATATTCAGGCGAAATTAAAAAATCTGTATTCGCTACTATGAACTATGTAATGACAAAAGAAAATGTACTTCCGATGCACTGCAGTGCAAATATGGATCCTGTAACAGGTGAAACTGCAGTATTCTTTGGTTTATCAGGAACAGGTAAAACAACATTATCAGCTGACCCTGCTCGTAAGTTAATCGGTGACGATGAACACGGTTGGTCCCCTGACGGTGTATTTAACTTTGAAGGCGGATGCTACGCAAAATGTATTAACCTTTCAGCTGAACATGAACCTGATATTTACAATGCAATTAAATTCGGTTCGCTTGTTGAAAATGTAATTATGGATGATAAAACAAGAGAATTTGATTTTAATGACGGAAGCTTAACCGAAAATACCCGTGTCGGTTACCCTATTGATTATATTAACAATGCTCAGGTACCTTCAAAAGGCGGAATACCTAAAGTTGTAGTATTCTTAACCGCTGATGCCTTCGGTGTATTGCCTCCTATTTCAAGATTAAACAAAAATGCAGCAATGTATCACTTTGTAACAGGCTTTACATCTAAATTAGCAGGAACGGAACGTGGTGTAACGGAACCTCAGCCTACATTCTCAACATTATTCGGTGAACCCTTTATGCCGATGGATGCTTCAGTTTATGCAAAAATGTTAGGCGACAAACTTGATAAATACGGAACTAAAGTTTACCTCGTTAATACAGGCTGGGCAGGCGGTTCTGCTGCATCAGGCGCTAAACGTATGAAGTTAAGCTACACAAGAGCTATGGTAACTGCAGCATTAAACGGCTCATTTGATAACATAGAATTTAAACATCACGATGTATTTAATGTTGACTACCCCGCATCTTGCCCCAATGTTCCTGATGAAATGCTTGATGCCAGAGGTATGTGGGCTGATAAAAATGCTTATGACGAATCAGCTAACAAACTTGCTCAAATGTTTGAAGATAACTTTAAGGCTAAATATCCTAATATGCCTGCTGAAATCGTTAATGCTGGTCCTAAACCTAAATGCAGAGTTTAGAACTTTAAACAAAATAAAAAAAGACCTCAATTATGAGGTCTTTTTTATTATATTTATATTCTTAAAACCAAGTTTTTTAATTATTCTTTCAATGCCTTTATTGCATTTTTCATATAATTTTTTATCTTTTGATGCTTGTATGTATTCATAGCCGGCAGCTGCATATTCTCCTGCGGATTCTAAAAGATATCCGTAATAATAACTTTCTTGAGGCGATTTTTTATATGACAAGTGTTTTAAACTATTTTCCAGTTGATTTTCAACATATTCAAGTTTTGTTTTCGTTATTTCTTTCGTATTTTCGGGAATAAAAAATTCAATATAAAATAATGCACTTCTATAATCATTTGCGGATTTTCCGTATTCCTTATCTTTATTTTTATCTCCTCTTAAAATATAGGCATTTATTAAATCTTCTTTTACATCGGAATTTTTACTTGCTAAATTTAAAGCTTTTGTTAATTCAATTATTGCTTTTGTGTATTCTTGTTCAGCTAAAGCCTTTTCTCCTCTTTTAAAATGAGTGCTGTAAGAGTCTTTCGCCGAGGATGTTAATTGAGTGCAAATAAATGTTATTATTAAAACTGATATAATAAAAAATTTTTTCATATTTATTTCCCGTCCTTGAAATAAGTATTTTGGGTAAGTTCTGTTAAATAGTTAAATATATTATTCCTTACTTTTTCAATGCATTTTAAATCATCATGTTTACACATATCGACTTGCTTAAGACTTTTATTAAAATGTTTATAGCTTTTGGGATATTTTTTTAAATGTTTCATATATTCATCTGTAAGTTCTAAATCTCGCTTTATCATAGAAGCATTTATAATCCCGTATAAAGCAATTTCTGAATTTTTATTTGAATTTATTGCCAGTGCATACCATTTTATTGCTTCATCAATAAGATTGATATTTTCTCCGTAATTTTCCATATAACAGCTGAGTGCCATTGTCCCGTATAGTGCATAATCATCAGAAGGAACATCTATAGGGTTAATATAGTGTTTTAAATATTTAAACAACATGTTTGTATTATCTTCAGCAATGGCATAAGCTATGAATGTTTTAAGCTATTTTTCCGTTGAATTTTCTGCAATAAAATCAGTCCAGATTATATTTTTTGAATTAACTTTTTTCTTCTTATTTATATAAGGTAAAAAATATGAAATTTTACTTGCAAAGTTTATGTTTTGCGTATTTGAAGGATTGTATTGGGCGGTTATAATTCCGATTAAATACCCTTCATTATCCAATAAAGCTCCTCCGCTTGAGCCTGATGATGATGGGGCGGAAAATTGAATTAATTCTTTTGTTATTTGATTTATCATTCCCGATGAAAATACAAATTGCAATCCTTGCGGATTTGAAATTGTGTATACATTATCTCCGACTTTTATATTATTTTCTTTTTTGTATTTTATCGGAATAAACTTCTTATTGCTTCTTATTGTTAATAATGCTATATCATCAACAGGGTTTACGTATTTATATCCCGTTACTTTATATTCTTTGCCTTCATGTGTTTTTACTTTAATATAATCAGCATTCGCTATTATATGAAAACAGGTTGCAAATGTTCCTTCTTCATCAAGTATTATCCCGCCGCCCGTGGTATCTTGGGTTTCTACGTATAAGACTGAAGAAACATTATCCTCATATATTTTATTAGCAGAAATCTCTTGCTTCACTTCCGCTTTGATACTGTTAAAGCAAGTTATAATCAATAAAAACAGTATTATTATAATCTTCTTCATACTAATTTTAATTTATAATATAATATCATATATCGTTGTCATGTTGAAATAAGAAATTTATATGAGTAATTACAGAAGTTGTCATTCCATAGAAGGCGAGTTATTTTTTAATCATTTGAATAAAGTGGGTTATTGCTGTATGTTAACCCCATCAGGCGGACAGCCTGTTTTGTATGAAAATTACCAAGGCGAGTTAATTGATTGGGAACAATTCTTTAAAACCAGGGATGAGCATATTTGTCTTATGAAAAACGGCTCTGAACTTGAAGCATGCAAAGGGTGTTTATGGATTAAAAATGCCGATTGGCCCGAAAGAAAAAATGAACTTCGCTACATTCTTTTAAATATTTGGGTTAAATGTAATTTGTTATGTTCATATTGTTCTAATCATAAAGATGATAATGTATTAAATAATACAAAAGAATATGACATAATTCCCGTACTAACCGATATGATTAATAAAGGAATAATTACTGAAAATACTAAATTTGATATTGCGGGCGGTGAATCTACTCTTGATCCTAATTTCAATAACTTATTGAACCTTTTGATTGATAACGGAATTAAAAATATTAATATTAATACCAATGCGACTATATTCTCAGAAAGTATTAAAAGAGGTTTAGATAAAGGAGTTGTTTCCATTATTACAAGTATTGATTGTGCAGATCCCAAAAAATTTGAATTTATTAAAAAGAAAAATCTTTATAAACAAGTCTGGAATAATTTGAAAAAATACTCCTCAAATTCTAAACATTCTTCTGTTCGGGCTAAATATATTATTTTGCCTGATGTTAATGATTCTAAAAAAGAAATAAGAAATTTTATCCTTAAAGCTAAATTTTCGGGAGTCTCTGGAGTAATTTTAAATATTGACTTACATTGGTTAAGAAATAATTCTGAAGATAGTAAAAAAATGCTTCATATTATTGAACTTACAAGGTATTTTATCCGAGTTTCAAAATTTTTAAGAATTAATTATAATGTTTGGGCGCATATTGAAGATTTAATTAAACGATATAATATTCTTAATCCTGATAATCAAGTTGATATTAATTTTATTTTTCAAGATGTAAAATAACCTGATTTTATTTCGGATATTTTAACAGGATTTAATCGGTTTATACAAAACTCTTAAAGCATTTAAAATGCATATTATCATAACTCCGACATCCGCAAAAACGGCAGCCCACATGTTTGCAATACCTAAAGCTCCCAAAATTAAACAGAGGAATTTTACTCCAAGTGCAAAACATATATTTTGTTTTACTATTCTTAAACACTTTTTTGAAATTTCTATTGCGGTTGCAATTTTTATGGGATTATCATCCATAAGAACAACATCTGCCGCTTCTATTGCCGCATCTGAACCTATTGCACCCATTGCAATCCCTATATCTGCTCTTGTCAGCACGGGCGCATCATTTATTCCGTCACCTACAAATGCTACGGCATTTTTTTCGTCTATAATTTCTTCAACTTTGTTTAATTTATCATTCGGCAGAAGCTCTGCATAAAATTTGTCTATTTTAAGCTTTTCGGCAACTTCTTGAGCAACATTTTTTATATCTCCGGTTAGCATTATTTGATTTTTTATACCTGATTTTTTTAGCCTTGAAATTGCATACTCGGCTTCGGGCTTTATTACATCTGATATTACAATATGTCCCATATACCTTTTGTTTATTGCAACATGAATGATTGTTCCCGTAGAATGACATTTTATCGGTTCTATACCATATTTTTCCATTATTTTTTCATTTCCGGCAATTACTTCTAAATTATCTACTCTCGCAATTATTCCGTTTCCGCTGATTTCTTGTATATCATTAACTCTTGATAAATCAAGATGCTTATTATAAGCTTTTTTTAAACTTACTGCTATGGGATGTGAACTTGCGCTTTCAGCCAGTGCTGCATATTCAATTAATTTTTCTTCGTCAATCAAATTGTGATGTATTGCATTAACTTCAAATATCCCCTTTGTAAGAGTTCCTGTTTTATCATATATCACTGTTTTAACTTTTGATAAGCTCTCTATATAATTTGACCCTTTTATCAATATCCCGGCTCTTGATGCTCCACCTATCCCCGCAAAAAATGTTAACGGTATGCTTATTACCAATGCACAAGGACAGCTTATTACCAAAAATGTTAATGCTCTATATACCCATATATTCCATGAAACGGGCATGCTTAAAAATAAACCTCCGATAATAGGCGGTAAGATAGCTAATGCGATTGCACTATAAACTACAATCGGGGTATAAACCCTTGCAAATTTGGTTATAAAATTTTCGGATTTTGATTTGTTGGAACTTGCATTTTCAACCAGTTCCAGAATCTTCGATACTGTTGATTCTCCATAATTTTTGGTTACTCGTACTTTTAAAACTCCGCTTAAATTAATAGACCCTGAAATAATTTCATCATTTACTTTAACACTTCTCGGTATACTTTCTCCCGTAAGTGCAGATGTGTTTAAAGATGAACTTCCTTCAATAACAATTCCGTCTAAAGGTACTTTCTCTCCGGGGTTTACAATTATTGTATCTCCGATTTTAACTTCGTCAGGGCTGATTTTTTCAATTTCTCCGTTCTTTTCTATATTGGCATAGTCAGGTCGTATGTCCATTAACTCCGCAATATTTTTACGGCTTTTTGCTACCGCAACACTTTGGAAAAATTCCCCAACCTGATAAAAAAGCATAACCGCTACAGCTTCCACATAATCTCCTGTTTGTCCGTGTGCTTCATTATATAATCCCAGTAAAATCGCCCCAAGTGTTGCAATCGCCATTAACAGTGATTCGTCAAAAGGCTTAAAATTTATAATGCCTTTAATTGCTTTTTTTATAATGTCATAACCTATTATTAAATAGGGAATCATATACAGACAAAATCTTATACCGCCTTTTATCGGAATAAAATGAAGTACGATTAAAAGTGTAAATGCAATAATTATTCTTATTAAAGTTTTCTTTTGTTTTTTATTCATAATTTTTCGGCTTATTATATGTAAATCTCGCAGTCTTCTTCAACTTTTTTGCAGTTTTTTAAAACTTCTTTCATAACACTTTTTGTATCTGTGTCATCAGAAAATTCAACATCCATTTTTTGCATCATAAAATTGACAACGGCATTTTTAACCCCCTTTGTCTTTTTTGCGGCTTCTTCCATTAAATTTGCACAATTTGCACAATCTACTTCTATTCTGTATGTCTTTTTCATTTTAAATTTTCCTTTATACTTTCTAATCTGCTCTGCAATGATTTAGTATATTTATTTAAAACTTCATAAGTAGTTTCTAATTCTTTTGTATTAAATTGATTGAATAATTCTTTATCTTTTTCGCACCAGTTCTCATGCATTTTTAAATGCTTTTTAAATACTTCTTTACCAATTTCAGTTAGTCTGAAATAAGTCTCTTTCTTATTGTCGGGGCTTTTATAATCTTCTATTGCTTTTTTATCGTTTAATTTTTTAATAATTTTACTTATTGCCGCTTTTGATAAATTTAAACTCTGTGCAATTTTTGTTACATTCGGATTTTCTATTTTCCCTATTGCATCTATGGTATGCATTTCCGTATAAGTATAACTTATTAAGATATCCCCGAATTCTTTCTTATATAAGATATCCAGCCGATTTGTAATATCAAACAAATTAAATAACATATTCTGTATTTTATTATGCATTTTAATTCCAATATTGTTAACTAGTTAACAATATTATTTATCTTTTTTATAATCTTGTCAATCCTTATTTGAATTTTTGTTAACAAGTTTACAAAAAATTAAAATTATATATTTAGATTGTTTGATTATCACAAATATTTCATAGATACTTGTTGTAGTAATCTAACAGTTAATAAAATATTTATTTTGTTTTTTAAAGATTATTGACCTATTGTTGTTGAGTTAAAAAATAGTTAGCTGATTTTTCATATATTATCTGTAAACATATAAAGTCTAAGCCGGACATCTTTATAATTGTAATTGTAAATTATTTTTATTATATTAATTATGTAATCTTAATAGAGGAGAATTGGCATGAATAAAACTAATTACAAACTTAATGTAAATTGTTCGGGGGGGGTATTTGAAAAAAGAAAGAATTCATTTAAATTAAAAAATCTTTTTTCCCTAAAAAATATATATAAAATGGATGGTAATTCAATAAGAATTTCAATATATAAAGAAATTGTTATTTTTGGCATTAAGCTAACATTAAAAACTAAAAAAACACAATACGAAAGATTTATTTTAAATTCATCAGAAGATTTGTTATTGTTAAAAGACAATATTTTGGAGAGTTTGGATTATATATCGGGTAATATTGAAGTTCAAGAGGTTTTAGAAAGTGATAATCCTGAAGATAAGTTAACTGTATCAAATTTATATAAAAATTTGGATGTTGAATCAGAAAATAATTTAAATCAAATTTTAGAAAGAAATAAACGAGTTGTAAATTATACTAAATATTTGGAACATAAGCCTAAATCATACGAAGTTTATACAAAAGAAGAGTTAAAAGCCTATGAAAAAATAATTAATTTTAAAAAAGAAATAAAAGTATACAATGACTTTTTTGAATGGCAAAATTACAAATTGCCTGTAAACTTCTTTGAGCCTTTAATATTCTTGAATAATTACGGCGCAAATATTTTAAAAAATAAAAATGCAGTAACGGAAGCAATTATTGACGTAGGTGCTAATATTGGAGATTCTGCAATAGTATTAAGAAATAATTTCCCCAATAGTAAAATAATATGCTTTGAACCGGAGCAAAAAAATTTTAATCTTTGTAAAAAAACAGCGGAGTTAAATAATATTGAAAATATTATTATTGAAAAAATCGGACTGGGTGATACAACGCAATCTTCTAATCTTAGCAGAATAGGAACTTTAGGCATAGGTTCAAGAATTTCAGAAGGAATCGGAGAAAAAATTAATATTACAACTTTAGATGATTATGTAAAAAAGAATAATATTAAAGTCGGTTTAATAAAAGTAGATATAGAAGGATATGAACCAAACTTTATAAGAGGTGCTCAGGAAACAATTAGAACTCAAGCTCCGGTTATATTGTTAAGTATATATCATACTTGTTCGGATTTTTATATGCTAAAACCCATGATTGAAGAAATAATGAAAAATTCTGAGTTTAAGTACAGATATAATTTCTTTCAACCTGTAGGGAATGATACGATTCTTGATACCTTGCTTATTTGTGAAAGGGTTTAAGTATTTAATTGGTAAAAAACAGACTGTTTATTAAGACAGTCTGTTTTTTTACTTGGTTGCGGGAAGTGGATTTTACAAAGCGAAACGCAAAGCTTTTGCGATGCGATTGAGCCTGTATAAGTAACGACTAAATAAAAAATCCTTCCAGACCGGAAGGAAAATGGTTGCGGGAAGTGGATTTTACAAAGCGAAACGCAGAGCTTTTGCGATGCAATTGAGCCTGTATAAGTAACGACTAAATAAAAAATCCTTCCAAACCGGAAGGAAAATGGTTGCGGGAAGTGGATTTGAACCACTGACCTTCGGGTTATGAGCCCGACGAGCTACCAGACTGCTCCATCCCGCGATATTATTCAATTTTCATATAAAGCAAACTCGCTTCACATTTAAATTATTATATGCTAAAAACTAAAAATCAACCCTGTATTTATTATTTTTCAAAATCAAAAAAAACTTTTTCGGGTACATTCAGTGTCTCACTTAGCTTAAATAATAAATTTATACTGATTCCTCTTTTTGCAGTTTCTATTTTCGCAAGATGTTCTCTTGTAATATCAAGCTGTTCTGCCAGTTGATTTTGTGTCAGCTTCTTTTGTTTTCTGTATTTTGCTATATTCTTTCCGAAATTTTGAAGTTTCTTATTTGTACTTTCCATAATATTATTTTTAAATACAAATAAATACTTGTATGTAGTCATAAAGAATACAAAAATTTATGTTTACTTATTATTTTTATTAATATATTATAAAAATATGGCAGAAAAACTGAAAAAAATAATTTGGTATACTTTTGTTATAATATTGCTGATTATAGCCATTGTCGGTGATATTCAAACAGCTAATGCAATAATGTTATAAAAAAAGAGGATATTATAATCCTCTCTTTTTTATTTGAATATTAATATACTATTCCTTTTCGGAATTATTATCCGTTTTTTCTTCTTCCGTAATTGTTTCGGGTTCTTCTTCTGATGCTTCTTCTTCGACAATTACTTCTTCTATTATTTCATCTTCTTGAACTTCTTCTGTTTCTGATTCTTCCTCTGATGTAGTTTCTTCAAGCTCTTCATCTTCTTCATCTTCTTTATCTTCGGAATCATTAACTTTTTCTTCTTCTTCCTGAAGTTTCTTTCTGATTTCGTTAAGTTCTTCTTCCGTTTTTGCTCTTACAACGGGAATATTTAACATAAGTGCAACCGCATCACCTTCATTTTTCAGTCCGATTTCTAACTGCTCTTTATCAATAACAACATATTTAGAAAAAATATCAATTAATTCTTCTCTCATTTTGTTCATGATGAGCGGATCAAGTTTTGTTCTATCGTGCATTAAAATGACTTGAAGTCTGTTTGTCGCTGTTTCGCTTGTATTTTCGGATTTTTCAAGCTGAAATAATTCTCTTATTTTATTATATATATCTGCAAAAAGTGTTTTCATTTATTGCTCCTTTCCGTGTTTACCTAAGCCTGAAAGGAATTTCTTTAATTTCCCGACTAAGTCTTTAGGCTCATCAATGTCTAAGAAAGGAACTTCTTCCCCGTTAATTCTTCTTGCTACATTTATATATGCTTTGCCTGCAAGTGATTTTTCATTATTAACAATAGGTTCACCCCTGTTTGTTGAAGTTATAATGCCTGTATCTTCAGGTATAACACCAATTTTTTGGCAAGACAGAATATTTTCTACATCTTCAACACTCATCATGTCATTTGATTTAATCATATTAGGTCTTACACGGTTTATTAAAAGTTTATAACTTTCAATGCCTTCCGCTGCTTCTAACAGACCAATTATTCTATCCGCATCACGAACGGCTGACATTTCGGGAGTTGTTACAACAATTGCTTCCGATGCCCCGGCTATTGCGGTTTGAAATCCTTGCTCTATTCCTGCGGGACAGTCTACCAATATAAAATCATAATCTTTCTTAAGTTTATCAGTTATTTTCTTTAACTGCTCTGCACTTACTGATGATTTATCCCTTGTCTGAGCTGCTGCCAGTAAGCATAAATTAGGATTTTTCTTATCTTTTACAAGTGCCTGTTTTAATTTGCATCTTTCTTCCACTACATCTACAAGTGTGTATACAATTCTATTTTCTAATCCTAAAAGTAAATCAAGATTTCTTAATCCGATATCCGTATCTACAAGTACTACACTATGTCCGTTTTTAGCTAATGCAGTCCCTATATTGGCACTGGTCGTGGTTTTTCCTACCCCGCCTTTTCCGGATGTGATTACTATTACTCTCCCTGCCATCTAATCCGCTCCTTAATCGTTTATTTTAAATACTACTATTTCACCGTTTATTATTCTCGCTTCTTCCGGTGTGAAAGAATTCGTTTTCTCTATATATATTGTGTTTAAAGAATCAGGCCTTCTCGAATAACAATTTGCTATCCTTAATTGTATTGCATTCATTTTTAATGCCCGAACTCTCGCTTTTTGATTGCCCGCTGAGCCGGCATGCGCTATTCCGCTTAATACTCCCCATACAGTTATATCCCCAAATGCACTTATTTCGCATCCCGGGTGGCAGTCGCCTATTATTACTATATTCCCTTCATAATTTATTACCTGCCCTGACCTTATGGTTTGTTTTATATATTTTGTCGGGAATGATTCAAGTTCTATATCTTCTTTGGTGTATTCCTGTTCGGGTACTATAATGTCTGTTATACCCTCTTTTTCTTCATATAAATCTTCAGGCATTTCCATATTAAATATACTCGTTTTTGCAGGGTCTGAACCAAATATTACTTCCAGTTCATCTTGTACTTGATTTTTCTCTTCCGTTAAAACTTGTTCTTGTTCTGTGGAATTTTGTATTTCTTCTTCTCTTATTTCATCAGTATTTACGGGATTACCCGTTAATGTTTCTTTATTTTCATTGTATTCTGTCGTTTCTGTTTCTTTTATCTCTTCAGAAATTTCTGATTGTGTTTCATTTTTAAACTCCTCTGCCGTTTTATAAGGAACTTCAGGATTGACTTCCGTTATATTTTCGGGAGATACATTTGAAACTATAATCCCCAATGATAATGCGACCTTTTCCGTTTCGGCTGATTTCGTATCAATGCTTGATAATATTGAATTTATACCGCCGATTAATGATTTTATGCTTAATAATTGCGCCTGATTTAAATCTACATTTCCGAGCTTTAAGGTTATTTTTTTATTTCTTGCCTCACTGTTATCAAGCATTGAACTGAGATTAAAAATTATATCAGATGCCGAATTTATCTCCCCTAAATCCACAACATATGTATTTTCTTCGGTATATTGTTCCATAATCATTTCCCGCCTCTACACTCTTTTAAAAGGTCTTTGTACATGAAAAGGATATATTAAATCGGGCATGATTTCAAATATATTTAAGTTTTTGTATAGTTTTATTTCTTAATTTAAGTTTACAATCCCTTATTCATCATTAAATTAAACATAAATTAAAAAATTTAGGGAACTTGATATAAAAAAATTTGTCCTTAATTACTAAATAGGTAATAATAGTATTATGAGTTAAGACGGGTTAGGATTTTATGAAGAAAAAGATACTGATTTTATTTTTAAGTTTAGCAATTTTACCTCTGGGGATTGCTTCTGCCAAGGATAAACAAATGCCGGGGCTTGATGAAACGAAAATGAATGTTTCTAAAGATTCAAGCGGAATGAGTGTTAATAAGCCCGACTTTGATACGGATGCATTTTCAAAAAAATACAAAAAAGTTACTAAAGATGGCGCTGTCATGCAGGCGATGGAGCTTATGAACACTGTTAACATTGCTAAATATTCTTATAATGCGCTTATGGGCAATAATTTAACTCAAAAACCTTTTAAAATAGAATTTAAAAATATTGCCGAAATTAGGCAGGAATATGCTTCTTTTGATGCTTTAGGCTGGAAGAAAAAAGATACTTTATATATTTATATTAATGAGAAACACAGAAATGCACCACCTGAAGCAATTGCAGCATTGCTTTCCCATGAAGCAATTCATCAGGATGAATTTGCCTCACTTAATGAAGAAACTTATGCTTGGACACTGGAGGCTGCCGTTTGGATGAAATTAACAGAAAAAAATCCTTCCGCCCAAAATAGTCCTTCTTCTCTTGTTACAAGAGAAAATATGCTTAAAAAACTTTTTGAAAAAGGTGACTATACAAATAAATATATTAAAAAGGCCGTTTATACGAACCCCGGATATAAAAATCTGCCTACACGTTCTCCCGGGTTTGAAGATGAAAATTTATAATTGTTAAGAAATGTAAAGCACTAAAACCCTTGAACTTCAAGGGTTTTTAAATCTGTATATATCTTTTATGCAATTTTTATTTCTTAATTGTTTTTATATAAGTACGAGAGATAAATAAAACATTAAAAATTTTATAGAGAGGATTGATAATGGCAAGAGTTTTAATTTCAATGCCCGAAGAATTTTTATCAAGAATTGATGAAGTAGCAGAAGGGGAAAATCGTACAAGAAGCGAACTAATTCGTGAAGCATTAAGAACTTACATCCATAAACAAAGAGTTAAAGAAAATGCTTTGGCTATCAAAAATGCAAGTATATTAGAAACATTACTTGATTAAAAAAAGTTTATAAGAGCGAACTACAGACTAGGGAAAAGATTTGGGGAAATAGAAAAAATGCTTACATATTTGTAAGCATTTTTTTTGTTGTAAAATTTAAGTAAAGATAGTAAATAAAAGGGAAGTAAAATGACAAAGCCTTTAACGGGAAATGAGATAAGAAAAGCTTTTATAGAATTTTTTAGAGATAAACATCAATCAACGGAAGTGGCAAGTTCAAGCTTGGTGCCTGATAATCCTACGGTATTGTTAACTACGGCAGGTATGCTTCAGTTTTTGCCGTATTATTTAGGGTTGGAAAAACCTCCGTTTACTCCCGCAAGAGCTGTATCATGCCAGAAATGCGCAAGAGCCGGCGGAAAAGATTCCGATATTGAAAATGTCGGAAGAACTCCAAGACACCATACGTTCTTTGAAATGCTCGGAAACTTTGCTTTCGGTGATTACTATAAAAAAGAGGTTATTCCTTGGGCATGGGATTTTGTTACTAATTACTTAAAACTTGACCCCAATAGGCTTTGGATAACAATATATGAATCTGATGATGAAGCTTATGATATCTGGACTAAAGATGTCGGTATTGCACCTGAAAGAGTTATAAGAAAAGGCAAAAAAGACAATTTCTGGGGTCCTCCGGGGGCTACGGGGTCTTGCGGGCCTTGCACAGAAATCCATTACGATTTGGGCGAACACTTAAAATGTTCAGATAACTGCTCTATTGCAACATGTGAATGCGACAGATGGGTGGAAATCTGGAACCTGGTATTTACCGAACTTTTCCAAGATGAAGAGGGTAATTATTCACCGCTTGATAAGAAAAATGTTGATACGGGGATGGGCTTAGAACGTATTGCTATGGTCGTTCAAGGCAAAGAATCAACTTTTGAAACGGATTTATTATATCCGATATTGCAAAAAGTATCTGATATGGCAAAAGTTCCTTATAAACAGGATAAAAAGACAGATATTTCTTTAAGGATAATAACAGACCACGCAAGATGCGTAACCTTTATGATTAATGACGGTGTTACCCCCGGGAATGAAGGTCGAAGCTATGTTTTAAGAATGATTTTAAGAAGGGCATTAAGGCATGGTAAAATTTTAGGTCTGGAACTTCCTTTCTTAAATGAAATAGTTGATACCGTTATAAATCAGTATAAAGAAACATATCCTGATTTAGAAAAAAATGCGGATAAGATTAAATCAATCATTAAGCAGGAAGAAGAAAGGTTTAAAATTACTCTTGATAGAGGCTATAAACTTTTAGAAGATTTAATGCAGAATAATAAAGTTATAGACGGCGAAAATGCGTTTAAACTTTATGATACATTCGGTTTCCCGCTTGAGCTGACGGTTGAAATAGCAGCTGAAAAAGGGGTAACCGTTGATACGGAAGGCTATAAAGCCGAAATGCAAAAGCAAAAAGAAAAAGCAAAAGCTGCCGCTCATAAAATAAGCCTTACGGATGACCTTGTATATGTTGATGTGGAAAATAAATTCGGATCAACAGAGTTTTTAGGCTACGAAAAAGACACTGCTGAAGCTAAAATTGTTGCTATAATTGAAGCAGGCGACTTTATTGATATTATGCTTGATAAAACACCGTTTTATGCAGAATCGGGCGGTCAGGTTGGTGATACGGGGTTTATTGAAGGAAAAGACTTTAAAGCAGAAGTTTTAAATACATTTAAGGTTAATAAACTCTTTGTACACCGTGTACAGATGATTAACGGTGAAGCTAAAATCGGTGATACGGTTAGTGCTTCTATTGATAAAGCCAGAAGAAAAGAAATAACCATACACCATTCCAATGCTCACTTAATTCAAGCGGCTTTAAGAAAAGTGCTTGGTGAGGAAGTTCATCAGGCAGGGTCTTTTGTTGAAGAAAACAGAACCCGTTTTGACTTTACCTTCCCTCGTGCTATGACAAAAGAAGAAGTACAAGAGGTAGAAGATATTGTTAATAAATGGATATCAGAAGATTTAGCTCAAACAACCACCATAATGAATATTGAAATGGCTAAAAAATCGGGTGCTATGGCATTATTTGGCGAAAAATACGATGAAGATGTAAGAGTTGTTAAAATGGGCGAAATTTCATCGGAACTCTGCGGTGGTACACACGTAAAATCAACGGGGCAAATTCGTTTAACTAAGATTTTATCAGAATCAGCCGTAGCTGCGGGGACAAGAAGAATAGAAGCCGTATGCGGTGATACTGCTTTAAAAATTCTTTCAAGAAAATCAGAAATAGTTGATAAAATGTCGCAATCATTTAAAGTTCATTATGATGACCTCGGTGAAAAAATTATGAAACTTGCCGTTGATAATAAAAACTTGCAAACGGAAATAGAACACTTAAAAGCAGAACAGGCAAAGACAAAATTTCAATCGTTTATATCAAAAGCTCAGGATATTAATGGCGGAAAACTCTTTATATCTGAAATTGAAGCATTCCCGCCGAACCTTGTTAAACTCGGATGTGAAATGTTATCCGCTAAACTCGGGGAAAGTGTTGTAGTGCTTGCTTCTGTTGATGAAGATAAAATAACATTCATTGTTAAAGTGTCAGACAGCTTCATTAAAAAAGGCATAAATGCAGGTCAGATTGTAAATACTTTAGCTCAAGCAACGGGCGGAAAAGGCGGAGGCCGCCCTAACTTTGCTCAAGGTGCAGGTAAAGACAAGACAAACCTTAGAACCGCCTTAGCAGACCTTGAAAAACAAATAAAACAATCCGTGTAAAATGAAAATATAAAATTGAAAATTCAGGTCTAACATTGTCAGACCTGAATTTTTTAGATATTGGAAAATAAATCATCTAAATTTATCGGCTTGCTTGCGTTAATTTGTATATAGTCTCTGAATTCTTTATTAATATAATCGTTAAATTTTGTTATAGTATCAATTTGCCACTGGCTTGATGCATAATAAGTTGTTCCTTTTGCAATAAAAGACTTATATCTTACTTCATCATTCGGGTTATTTATCAATAAATCTCCATAATTAGCCTTCCAGGTTCTTCCAAACGTATTTTTTGAAAATATTTTCATATGAGTATTATTTAATAAATCATTTTCAATTAAGTATTTAAATACCTTCATAGGAAGATTTGTTTTTGATAGACATTTTATTGTCCTGTTTTCTTTGATAAAAATTAAATCATACTTAGTTAAATCTTTTGCCATAATTTTTAACCTCCGATACTTGTTCTTAAATACTTCATTTATTGACAATTTATTATTACATATGTAAATATGTAACAGAATATATTTAAGTACATATTTATGAAAAAATAAAGCGGACTGTACAAACAAAAGAACAAAAAGCTATATTTGAAAGTGATTGGTATGAAAGTTAAATCAATTCTTTTATTGTTTGTCTGATTTATGAGCTTTTTTCCACGCTTTAATTTGAGCGAGTTTTGTTTTATATTTTGATTCAAAACCTTGTTCTGTCGGTTTATAGTATTCTCTATCTGCTAAAGAATCAGGCAGACACTGCATATTGGTTAATTTGTCTTTGCTGTCATGCGCATACTGGTACCCTTTTCCGTAATCAAGTTCTTTCATAAGTTTTGTCGGGGCATTCCTTATTACTAAAGGAACAGGTTCCGCCAGATGTTTTAATGCGTCTGATTTTGCATACATATAGGCAACATCCATTGAATTTGATTTTGGCGCCATTGCCATATATATTACTGCTTCAGTCAGGTGTACACTGCATTCGGGCATTCCTATAAAGTGGCATGCCTGATAAGCTGCTACTGCTATTTCAAGTGCATGCGGGTCGGCTAATCCTACGTCTTCACTTGCAAATCTTGTTACTCTTCTTGCTATATATAATGGGTCTTCTCCTGCTTCAAGCATTCTTGCAAGCCAATATACCGATGCATCGGGGTCGGAATTGCGCATTGATTTATGTAATGCCGAAATTATATTATAGTGTTCTTCGCCATTCTTATCATAAATTAAAGATTTTTTAGATATGCACTGCTCTATAATTTCTGTAGTTACGGTTATTTCTTCTTTTTCATTTATATCACCGTTTAAAATTACCATTTCTAATGTTGAAAGTGCCGTTCTTGCATCACCGTTTGAAAATTCCGCTATTAATTTAAGCATGTCATCAGTTATATTAATTGTCTGATTTCCAAATCCTCTTTCATCATTTATTGCTCTTTTTAATAATGTTATAAGCTCTTCAGTCTTTAATGGCTGGAGTACAAATACTTTTGATCGGGATAATAAAGCTGAATTAACTTCAAACGAAGGATTTTCGGTAGTCGCTCCTATTAAAATTATGCTTCCCTTTTCAACAAACGGCAAAAATGCATCCTGCTGAGCTTTATTAAATCTGTGGATTTCATCCACAAAAATTATTGTTTTTTTCCCGAGTGTCCTGTTATCTTCAGCCTGCTGCATAACCGTTCTTATTTCTTTTATTCCGCTTGTAACAGCTGAAAAATCAATGAACTCGGAATGAGTTTTATTTGCAATTATTCTTGCAAGAGTAGTTTTGCCAACCCCCGGGGGCCCCCAGAATATTAATGAAGTTATATTATCACTTTCAATTAACCGCCTTAATACTTTGCCTTCGCCTAAAAGGTGAGTTTGCCCCGCAAATTCATCAAGAGTTTTAGGTCTGAGCCTTGAGGCTAACGGTTGATTTTGCGTATTCTCAAATAATGTTTTTTGTTCCATTTTATCCCGTTATATTCCATTTATTATTATATCTTACTTTAAGTAATGTAAAAAGGGGAGAATTTTTTAACAAAAAATTTTATTTGTAAACTTAAAATTATTGTCAAACAGAGGATAATAATATTGAAAATTAATAACTTTAGCAGTATCAATTTATATAATAATCAAATTTCTTTTAACGGTAAAAAAAGAAATAATAATTGGTTTAAGTCACCGTTAGTTGACATAAATACCGATTTTCTTGATTTAAACAGCGAAAAAACCAGAAAATCTTCTGAATTGAATGAGAAATCTAAAAAGTATTTTCTTGAAAGTCTAAAAATACAAGAAGAAGGTAATAAATTAATATCAGAAGCAAGGTTAAAACATAAAGATGCAGAAAAACTTATAAAGGAGAGTATATCACAAATTAAATCTTCGCTTAAAAATTCCGATGAATTTAGGGAAGGAACTGTTATTTTTACCGCAAAAAACGGGAAAAGAACCGCTGTAGATTATGCTAACTTTGAAGAAGGTATTGCCATCTTAAAAATAAATATTGATAATCAAGACGGCACTAAAGATGTTATATCTTTTTATCCTGCGGATGATTTACCTGACGGGCTTATGTTCAGGTATAATAATAAAAAAAATAATCCCAATTTTATATCTGACAATGAAACTGCATATGATGATGAACTATTTATTAAAGCTATATTAAAAAACAGAATTGATAAAATTCAATTATCTAAGTTCTCATCTGATAATTATGAATCTTTTGACAGAGAATATTCTTATAACTATAATTCCGGGAATATCTCTGAAATCTCACTTGGTTTTGAATGGCAATTTTATAAGGCAAAACGAGATAAAATATTTGTTTATAAGGATTTTAGTAATAAAACAAATTTAATTGAAGCTACTCTTGCTGAAAAAACTGACGGGTATAATTATTGGGATAAAAAAATATTTCAATTTATGGAAGATTTTATAAAAATAAAATCAGATAGTACTTATAATATTAAAGATGAAACTGAAACAGTTAATAACGAATTTGTACTGGATAAAAACGGTAATCTTTTAAGACTGGAAAAACAATATGATTATACAGGCTTTAATGATGGAGATGAATTTATTGTTTCGGCTGTTGTTTATCGTTTCAATAAAAATGGTATAATTTCTTCAGTTCAAAAATTTTAAAATGATGCTTTTGAAATATATTTCCACCATAGTTTTTGGGCTTTATCATAATTATTTATCTTGTATCTCCATGGTTTTGTTGCTCCCCATCCGCAATAGTGGATAATAACGACATCTTTTCTGTATTCTTTTGTTGATTTATAAGGATACATTTTTTTGTCAAAATTTTTTCCTAAAACATATCTTATTCGTGGTAAAATATTATTTCGATTATATTCAACACCAAAGGTATCATATTTTAACGATATCGGTTTTACTTTGCCCTGCATTGTTATATTAAATGCATCCTCTGTTATAAAACGATTGATTTTATCATTTTTTTTATTTTCCAATAGTTTTGATTCAATATTATCTTCTCTCATTTTTTTTAAATTCATTAACATTACACCGTTATTAAAAAATCTGGCATCCCGATTATCATACCAGGTGCTTTGCCAATCATCCGCGGCACCAATGTAGTTATCTTCCAAATCAATATTGTACAATGCCGTTAAATCTTTTAAGACTATTGTATCCGAATCTAAATATATTACTTTGTCTAATTTATCTAAAATTGATGGCAGATAAAATTTTATATAGTCTGCTCGGGATATTATCGGATTATATATTGTATTTTTTGGTAAACCATTTCCTCCTGATTTTTTTAGAATAACTTCTATATTGGTATTATTCCTTGATTGTTTTTCTATATGGTTTTTTAAAATTTCGGTTAAATTTACTCCTATTACATATATATTTATTTTTGTTGTTTTGCTTTTGTTTTTTATTATTGAATTTATTGAAGCATTTGTCGGAATTATATATGCTAAATCTGTTATGAAAACAATGTTTATGGGTGTTGTACCATTGCTTTCAGAAAAATTTGCTTTAAAGTCCCTATTCTTAAATAATAATGTCAAACTTGATATTATAAACAATATTATTATTATATATATAAATTTTTTCATATCTTTATTTCCCATAATATTTGTTTAATTATAACATGTGTATTTACCCTTTTGCATTTATAATTTTTTTTACGGGAATATAAGCAAACATAAATATAATTATAAAAAATATGATCGCTGCTTTTTGTGAATATAAATCTGTAAATATTTTAAACATCATTAAAAATAAACCGGATAATAATCCTGCTAACATACTGTTGACGGAAGATATTGTTGCCCTTGATATTGAGGGAATTAATCCGTGAATTCTTGATAAACTCCCCACATTAAATATCATTTGAAATCCTATTGAAATACAAATAAATATGATTGTTGATATACAGATGATTATATTGTTATATTTTATTGAATTTAAAATTATTAAAAAACTTATTAAATATAATATGTAACTTATAATTCCCGCGCTTTTCAGTGTATATTTTTCCGTAAACTTTTTTGCAGATATTGAGCCTGCCGCTCTTAACATGTGATTAATAAAATAAATATATCCGAATAATATTACGGGAACTCCCGCTGATTTCATAAAAGGCTGAAAATTCCATACAAATATACTTGTTATACCTGTTAAAATTCCGCTATATAACATAAATATATTTATTTTAGAATTTTTTAACGTTTTTTTGCATATATGTATTATCCTCATTAAATGTAATTTAAATTTTATTTTCTTTTTATATTGAGGCAGTTTGGGCAGGGTAAATAACATTAATACGGCTATTGTATTAAATATTAATTCTATTGTTAACAGCACGGTAAATCCAAAATATTTATATAAATATGCACCGATTAAGCAACTTATTGCCGAACCCGTTGACATGTAAAAATTAAATTTACCATATTGCGGAAGCATTTGTTTGGTTGTATTGTTTGTTTTTAAATAATCATATATATATCCGTCAGATACTCCTCTATAAAAAGCTTTTGATAAACCGTATAATATTTCGCCTGATAAAATTGTCAAATAATTCGGACAAGTTAGCCATAATATTATTCTTACTATAAATAAACTGTACGAGAATATTAGTACATGTTTTCTGGGGAATATATCTCCTATATATCCTGCAGGTATTTCAGCTATTAATCCCGTAAAGTAAAAAATGCTCTGAAATAATATGAAATCGGATAATGTTAATCCGTTTTCTACATAAAACAAATATAATACGGGAATTATGTATCTTTGTTGTTGAAATAGTACAGTTATATTTAATATATCTAATTGTTTATTATTAAAGATTTTAGAAATTTGTCCGTACATTATTATTCCATATTTTTGTTTATAAACATTACCGTTTTAGCTAATACTATTATATTAAATTATTTATTTGTGCAAAATTTATTAATATTTGCTAAATCTGCCGATTTTTATATAATTAACTTATGTTTAATAATTATGTTAAGAAGAAAGTAAATATAATTTTTTATTTTACGTTAATTCTTTTCTTACTGTTTGGAATTTATATAAGAACAAGATTATATTTATTTAAAGCTCCATTATGGCTTGATGAAGTTATGCTTGCCCAATCTTTTATTGATAGAAACTTCTTTGAAATGTTTTTACCTTTAGATGCTTATCAAAAAGCTCCTCCTCTGTTTTGTTTTTTTGTTCTCATTATCAGAAAAATATTTGGGTTAAACGAATTATCGCTCAGATTTATTCCTTGCGTTTTTGGGGTTATTTCTTTAATTGCATTTTTGTTTTTATTAAAAGATAACATTCAAAGCAAATTGGGAATTTTAACAGGTTTTGTTTTATTTACGGTATCTCTGCCCTTGGTTTATTTTTGTTCGGAGTTTAAACCATACGGGTGTGATGTTCTGATTTGCATTCTTTTACTTATGACGTTTAAATATCTTGATTTTAATAATATAAAAATTAAAAATTATATTTTATTATCTTTTATATCTTTATTTTTAGTGTTATTTTCATTCCCTGCTATTTTTATAATTCCTGCAATTATATTTGCTAAATTTATAAAAGATAGAAAAATATATTTAAATTGTATTTATATTTTTTCCGGTATTGCATTGGCAGGTTTATTTGTCTTTCTATCTGATTTAAATAATTATTTATTCTTAAAACACTATTGGAATAATGTTGAAAATGGTTTTTATATTATTCCCTCTTTTGGTTTTATTTGGAATTTTATTGTTAGTTCTTGTAAGTTTTATATATATGATTTAAATACAATCTGTCCTGTTATTATTACTATTTTTATAATTATGGGTTTATTCCTTTTTATAAAAGAAAAAAAGGAAATTTCTTATATTATTATATTTATATTCTTTTTTGCCATTATTGCTTCCATTACTTCAATTTATCCGCTTAAACCAAAATTGGATCTTTTTATGGCGCCTATTTTCATTTTGCTGATTGCAAAATCTTTTGATATTCCTTTTATTTTAAACAAATACAATAATAGTAAAATTTTAATTAATATAATTTTAATAACTTGTCTTTTGTTTACTTTAAATTTAGATGTCCCTTATCTTAATATTAATGAAAGTGATTTGATTTATTATAATAAGTCAAGCATGGGCCGAGATAAATCTTTGTCAGATAGAAATAAGGTAAAAGAGTATTCATTATTTCTGTTGAATAATTATAATAACAATGATAAAATTCTGGCTTCGGATGAATTTTTATTTAATATTAAGTGGTATAAATCTTATTATAATTATCCTATAGAATTAAATATCACCACAATTCCAAGAATTGATTACAGTTTGGTTGATAGTCAAACACAACAATTTATTGTGGAAAATAAACAAAATCATAAATTATGGTTCTTTGGCAGAAATTTTGAATATTATTTCAGATGTTCTAATTCTGATATTATTGAAAAACTTCTTAAAGAAAATAATATTAATTATGTTAAATTTCAAAATAAAAATTTATATTTAATTCATGCCGAATAAAAAATGGGAGATAAAATGGAAGGAAAACTGAAAAATATTGAATTTATAAGAATTATCGGATGTATTGCTATAATACTATTTCATTTGTTATACAATTCTGATTTAGAAATTACCAAAAACGGAAATAAAGCCGTAGATTTATTTTTTATAATTTCAGGTTTCTTTTTTATATATAAAATTAACTTAAATATATCTTTATTCCAATTTGTAAAACACAAACTAATAAGATTATATCCTGTTATACTTTTTGCTTTTTTAATCGTTTTTATTTTATCTTTATTTGGAATATTTCATATAAATTTTTATAATGAAATATTCCTGCTGCTTGGACTAACCGGTACTGCTTTAAGCACTAATATCTATGAAATGCCACTTGGGCAATGTTGGTATTGCTCATCATTGGTTTGGATTCTTGTGCTATTTTTTTATCTGCTTAAAAATTATAAAATTAAAAATGTTAATCTTGTTATAGCATTAGGGGTATTCTTTTGTTATTCTTTCATCCTTGATGCCCGAAACGGAATTATAAACGGTATGACGGATAATTATTATCATATTTTTAACTTGGGTTTAATGAGAGCTTTTGGTGGAATAGGTATCGGTTATTTTATAGGGAATTGGTATAAGGATAATTGTCAAAAATTTTTCAATTTAAAACTTGGATTTTTCCCCAAAATATATATATCTGTTTTAGAATTTATATGCTTATATTTTGTAATCAGCAATTTAACATTTCATAATTCGTTTTGTCCAAATCATTTTATTTTTATTATTGCTTTCATTATTTTGATAATGCTTTTCTTATTTAAAAAAGGTTATCTTTCCCAATTTTTTGATAAACAAATTTTTTGTCAGTTAGGAAAATATTCTTATTCTATTTTTGTAACACATTTAATTGTTATCTATCCGTTAAGACAATTTTACTTTGATAAAAATTGGATGGTTTTAAATCCCGGCTTGTGCTATATTTCCATTATGGCTGCTTGTATATTATTGGGAATAATAACTTATCATTTAATAGAAAAACCATTTTCGCATTATTTAAATAGAAAATTCCCTTTAATAGAAGACAAATAAAATAGAAAATTTAAAAAATGAAATTAGGGAAAATTGATAATTCAACGGCTTTTAAAAGCAATTTAAATAATAAATATTTTCTTAAAAGTTTAGAAATTATTGCTGATCATCCTGCTTCTTTTATTGCGGGAACAACTCTTTTTATGTCCTCTATCGTCAGACCTGCAGCTATTATGTTAACCCCTAAAACAGATAAAGAAAATAAAAAATATGCTGCAGTTGATTCTTTTTCATCAGGGCTTGTTAAATTCGCTATTACCGAAATGGTGGCATTACCTATTGAAAATGCTATTAAAAATATAGATAAAGCTCCTGAAAAATTTTTAAAACCCGAGACTATTAAAAAAATGACAGAGACGGGAAAATCTTTAATTGATTCTAAGAATTATAAATTTGCTTCTCAATTAATTAAACTTTCAACAGGACTTTTAACAGCTGTTCCAAAATCATTAATTGCCGTTGCTTTAATGCCTTTTATTATGAATATTTTTTTTCCAAAAACTCATAAGCAAAATGAAAACAAAATTAAAGATTATTCATACCCCAAAACGTATAGTCCTGTGTTCAAACAATTTTATGATGATTCTGTCAGCTTTAAAGGATTAGAAAATTTTACTGCTAAAAATGTCAGTAAAATTTTTAATTCAAATATATTTCAGAACTTTGTGCAAAAACATAATATAAATGATACAAATATTGCTCGAAATCTTTCTATAGCAACTGATATGCTGCTTACAGGCTCTTTTATATTGCAGACTAAAAATTCTAAAAAAATTGATGAAAAAAGAAAAAATCCGCTTATTTATAATAAAACAATTTCAACAATTTTAAGTGTTTTACTTGGCTATAAGATTGATAACTTTATTCAAAAAAATTCTGTTAAATTTATGGAAAAATTTAAAGATGCAAATATTTCTAACCCAAATCTTTCAAAATATATTCAAGGTATTAATATTTTAAGACCCACATTAATATTTGCATTGCTTTATTATGGGATTTTACCTGTATTATCAGTATTTACAGCTGATAAAATTGATAAATATCAACAAAATTAAGTATATTTTATATTTTTTTTCTTATTATTTAATAATTTTGCATATAAATTATATAAAAATTTATATTTTATCAGTTTTGAAGGTTTACTTGTTCTTAAATCTGCTAAATATTGTATATATGCATAATGAGTTACATCCGGCATATTATTTTTTTTGGCCAGATATATAAAATAATCATATAGTAAATAAATGTGTGGTGATACATTCTTATAATTATATACCCGTGCATAATTGTCTTCTATATCAATGGCAACACATTTAACATTTAATTTTTTCATTAATTTAAAAAATAAATCTATTTCATGTATGTTGTCATTAATTCCGGGTACAATTATATATTTAATCATTAAATTGTATGGATCTTTAACCGCTCTTGCATATTTTTCAATGTTATTACAAACAACATCAAATTTATCAACTAATTTAACTTTTTTATATGTCTGTTTGCATCCTGAATCTATTGAAATGACAACAAGACAATTATCTTTTGCAATATATTCTTCTATCTTTGGACTGAATTTAATTGCACTGGTAAGAATTCTTAATCTGCTCCCGTTTGAAGCTAATAAATCAACGAGTTCTTCAAAATTTGTCATTAAGGTAGGTTCCCCGCCCTGAAATATTGCTTCTCCTCCGGGCTTATAATATCCTTTTTCAATTAAATCTTTTATTATCGGATAAACATTATATCCCGGGTCAAAAGTCCCTTTTGGGGCACAGTAAACACATCTTGAATTGCATAATTTGCATTGGGAAAATTGAAAATCCGATATTTTTTTCTCCATTTTGTATTCATAATCGCTTAGAAACTCGCAGCCTTTGCATTCATTTATGATTGCTTCTTTTTGTTGTTTTATTCTGTCGTGTTTTATTTTAAAAAGCTTTTCCCAATCTATTGGTCCACCGTTAAAATCAGGTATTAACTTAGGCATTCCTGAACCAATACTTGGTCGTTTACAACAATCTGAAACAAACTTTCTTTCAAAATGAATTGCTGAATCCAGCCATCTGCAACCGTTATATTCCATCTTCATATTTCCCTTTGAAATTGGGATAAAATCATTATCCTGAAAAATTTTATAATAAGCTTTTGTCTTATAATTCTGCCTACTGAATTTATAAGAATCGGGATGACAAGATTCGAACTTGCGACCCCCGCGACCCGAAAGTGGTCTTATCTGTTAATTCTAACGTATATAAT
>CANQAL010000006.1 GCA_947589255.1 Candidatus Gastranaerophilales bacterium
AATTCCGTGGGAGGATCATAGGATATTGGTTTAATATTATATGGAACTTCCGGTTCTTTAATAAAATTAATAATTCTTTTAAGTAAAGGACCTTTTGACTTTTTGATTTCTTGTTCTTTTTTTAAGTATTCAAAAGTATCACCAAAAATTTTATTAGAATGAAAAGATGGAGTATTTTTTCTTTGTATATTGTTGTTTAATGAAAAATTTTGTTTAGGTGTAATTTTCATATTTTCTCCGATGATTGTTTAATGTATAAACATAAGGGGAATTGTTATATTAATAAAAAATATCAAAATAAATTTTACAAAATTTTACAAAAATAATATGTAAATTTTTGTTAAAAAACAATTATAAATAAGCAATAAAAGAGCTTTATAAGTATTAAAACAATATACATTTTCTGCATGAAAAAGGAGTAAAAATTGAATATTCACAAAAACGGGATTAATACACAAAAGGTATCATTTGGAGCTTATCATAAAGCGCCTGATAAGAAAGGGAAACTCAAACATTACTTTAATTATTTGTTTGATTTGGATAAATATAAGTGTGAGTTGGAATTATATTCTTTAAAAAAAGATGAAAAAGGGAATATAACACCTTCTGAATTAATAGATACTCTTGAAATGCAAGATGGCAGAATTACAGTTGATATGTCAAAATATTCAGATGCAGATGAAGGTTTTGCATATCGTTATAAATTAACGGAAAAAACCGGAGATAAAAATGTATCATATGCATTTGATAACGGACTTGTTGCAGGAATTTTTACGGAAAAAAATGATGATAAATATAATATAATCCTTAATAACAGAGCAACAATAAATAAAAATGGTGCTATGCAATTAATCATGCCGGATTTTTATTACCCGGGAATAGAAGGAGTAAACGGAAAAGCAGTATTAAATAAAGCCCGTAGAGCAGAAGCACTTAAGAGTGTAAGAACGCATGCAAATAAACTGGGCGGTAATTTTTACGGAATTATGGCAAGACTGCCAAAACTGGAACAAGAAGGGATAAAAAGAATAGTAGGAACTCCGTTTACGAAAGATCAGGTTTCTTCTCATAAATATTGGACTGAAAATGCTTATCAGATTTCTCCTGATTTCGGTACGGAGGATGATTTTAAATTATTTCAAATAGAATTATTTAAACATAATATAAACTGGATAGCTGATGCCGCATTAGTTAATGAAGGACTGCAAGGTATTCATATGTCTGAGTTACTAAGAAAAGGTGCTGATTCATATTCTAAAAATATGTTTAGAGCATCGGATAAAATTTCCTTGGGTATACTTCCAAATAACTGTAACTACACCAGAATGAAAATAATAAATGCTCCATTTACTTTGCAAGAAGGAAAGTATAAGGAAGCAAATCCTGATTATAATCCTAAAAAACCTACATATATTCAATTTTACGATGACAGACTTGCAGATGAAGCACAAAAAAAATCAAATTCTCCCAAAGAATTAATGACCTATAAACATAAAAATACTGATAATATTTTGGACATAACAAAACATGATGATGCAGTATATCCGTTTGCACTTGAAGTCAATCCGTTTGAACTGAAAAGAAATGTTGAAAAAATAGCACAAAACAATGATAATTTTGTAAATTTATCAGATATTAATATAATTAAACAAGCTGCTGATTTTACTAATTTTAACGTTGTCGAAAAATCGAATGCGGGCGGAATTGAGGTATGGGACGGTAATGTTGATATAGCAAAAAGCTTGTTTTATTTAAGTTCTAAAGATGAAGAAAGATTTATAAAGCTCCCGCCGGATAAAATTGACCGTGCAAGAAATGATTTATATAAAGGCACACTTGCAGTAAAAGATTATGCGATAAATTCAGGTAAATATTGGACAAAATTACCCGCTGATACACTTATTGAATATACGGCAAATAAGCTAAAAGAAGAAAGGAACGGTTCAACTGACTATTATACGGCAATAAGTGATTTGGTATTAAAAGGTGATTTACCGAAAAGTGTACCGGAAACATTAGATAAAGAAGTAGTGGAAAATATAAAACTTGATAAATATCATTCAAGAATGCTTGATGAAGAAGATATTAATGATTTTTCGGACTATATTCTTAAACATTCAATGGATATGCCATTGGAAACACTTCCTGTCGCAAATAATTTACTTGGGGTATTAACATCTCCATATATGGAAAAGAAAGCTAACACGGAAGATGAACTCGGAGTATCAAGATATGATTTATACAAAGCGGGGAATCCAAATCTTCCGAAAGAGTATAAAAAAGTATATGAACAAGCAGAATCATTCTATTTAAATAAAATGGTTCCTCTAATTACGAATATGGTAAGTTCTATAGATGGCTTGGAGGAAGATGGAGAAATAACTCCGTATGGAAAATATGTGTTGAATGAAATTACACCTGAATTAACCAAATATATATTCGTAAAGGCATTAAATCCTGATGCGGAAATTAAATTTATAGAAGACGGGCCATTGAAAGGACATTTGGACTTCACCGGTGTTAATGAAGAAGATATAACAATACAATCTTTGGGAATTCCATATGAAGGAAAAACTCTTGAAGAAGAGGCTGATATTGTATTAAATACTTTGAACCATGGCATAAAAAATATAACTAAAGAAGATATTAACAATATACAACTTCATTTAAACGAAAGATTTAAAAATATTTCTGTCGATGATTTTAAGATAGCAGAAGCAATTGTTGACAGAACAGAAGCGGGACTTGGCTGGAGAATAGATGCATCTAAGGATGTAGCTCCTATTGATATGGTTAAAGCTGATTATGATACTATGATAAAGGCTTGGGATCAAGTTTTAGACTTTTGGAAAAAATATAATCAGGAAGTACTTAAAATTAATCCGCATGCATATACAACCGCAGAAATAACGGATTTATCCTCATTAATTCATCATGATAAAAATTTAAAATATACCTCTGATGGAGATGCAGAAAGAAAATTTTTAAATGAAACCGGTATAACCTCAATAGCAAACTATAATTATTTATTCACACTACCCCCCGTATTGTATTATAATTATGATCCGGATGCAGATAAAGATAGCTGGATGGCAAAAGAAAGTAAGAACTTTGAATTGTTAAATAAACTGCATCAGGGCTGGGAAGGAACCCCGGGATTCTTATTCCAAAGTCCCGCAGATGGTGTTATTAATTCATATTCATTTAACGATAATCACGATAAACGTCGTATAATGCATCATTTCGCCTTAAATATGTATTTGTTTAATACTGTTCCTCTGTCAAAAAAAGCGAATGAAGAATTGGCAGCAAAGGTAAAAGATTTAAATGACAAAAAAGAAAACAGTCCAAATAAAGAACTTTCAGCTGAAGATGCCGGAAAACTTAAGGAGCTTTCATTAGTACTTGACAGAGATAATAATTTTAGAAAAATTGCCTCACAAGTTTTTATGGTTCCTATTTCTGAAATAGATTTTGATAAAGTAAGCGGAAAATCACTGGCAATGGCTTATAGAATTGATAATGCAATTAATTCAGTCGTTAAAGATGAACATATTAAAAAAATATTAACAGAAGCAGTAAGTCATTTGGCAAACGGCGAATTTAAAGGAAGAAAATTTAGTAATGAAGCTTTCGGAACTCGTCCTTTTGAAATTGCAATAAAACTTGTAATGGATGAAGCGGAACAAAAAGAAAAAATTCAAGACAGAAATAATATAGAAATACAGTTATTGAAGAATATATTAGAACCTGCTTTTGACAGAATGCATTCATTGACAAAACTATATACTGTTCTTCCGTGCAGTCCTACAGACTTCGCAGGCGACAGAGTCGGTTCTTCGGGTGATGAAACAATGGCGAAAAACTATGAACAGCAAAACAGAAATATAATACACTGGGAATATTTGGATAATCCCGAATATTCATTTGTTCAAGACCATTATAAAATGATGAATGATATATCTAATCTGAGAAACAGAAAAGAATTAAGTGCTTTAAATACCGGTGCTACGGTTACATTACCGATGAATAATGAATTTGTTCAAGGTATCTTAAGATATAATGATGATTCAATCGTAATAGCATTAATGGATTCATCCGGTTCGACAAGTACAAATGAAGAAAAAATGGACAGAACAAAAAAATATTACGGTAATCCCATCTTGGATAATAATAAAAATGAGCTTAGAGATAACAACGGGCAGGTATTATGCGACGGAACAATAAATAATATTCCGTTAGATATAGACAGTTCAAAATTAAAACAAGGACTAAAACATGGTCTGCCTGTCGGAACCAAGTTTAAAAATGCTCGTCCTGATGATAAGTCAATATATGTAGTAAAAAAAGATGAACAAGGTAAATATTATATAGAAAGACAAGTTCTTGACGGACAAAACAGACCTTGCACTATTCCTATTAAAATTGAAAAAGAAGATTTAAATACTTTAATTCTTTACAAAGTAAATTAGTCAATATGAAATAAAAATCCTTTGTTGTAATATTTAATTATAAAAAGGATTTTTATTTATGAAGTTATTTAATACATTTTCGGATGCACTTGAAGAATTTAAACCGATTAGCGGGAATAATGTAAGTATGTATGTATGCGGACCTACGGTGTATGATTATCCGCATTTAGGGCATGCAAGATGTTATATTACTTGGGATGTTTTATACAGGTATTTAAAATTTGCCGGTTATAATGTTAAATATTGCAGAAATATAACCGATGTGGATGATAAAATTTTAAAAAAAGCAAAAGAAGAAAATACAACGGCAGAAGTTATATCAAAAAGATATTATGAAATATTTGCTGATGCAATGAATAAACTGAATGTCTTAAAACCTGATGTAGAACCTTTTGCAACAAAAACATTAGGTGAAATGATTTCTATAATAAAGGATTTAATTGCTAACGGATATGCATATGAAAAAGACGGAGATGTCTATTTCAGAGTAAAAAAATTTAAAAACTACGGAAAACTGAGCAAACAACCGATAGAAGATTTAATTGCCGGTGCAAGAGTTGAAACATCTGATAAAAAAGAAGATGTTTTAGATTTTGCTTTATGGAAAAAAGATGAAGAATTCGGCTATAACAGCCCTTGGGGAAAAGGCAGACCCGGCTGGCATATTGAATGCAGCGCAATGTCAAGGAAATATCTCGGTAAACAAATAGATATCCACGCAGGCGGTGCTGATTTAATTTTCCCTCACCACGAAAATGAAATCGCTCAATCTGAATGTGCAAACGGATGTAAATTTGTTAATTATTGGCTTCATAACGGGTTCGTAACAATAAATAAAGAAAAAATGTCAAAATCTTTAAAGAATTTTGTCACGATAAATGATATGCTGGCAAACTATGATGCAAATACAATAAGGTTATTTATTTTAACCAATCATTACAGAATGCCTGTTGAATTTTCCTCTGAAGCATTAGACGGAGCAAAATCCGGATGGAAGCGAATTCAAACAGCTGTAAATGACGTATTAAGATTTACGGGAAAAGATAATCTTCCTGATATTTCTAACAGCGAGGAAGTGTTGTTGTTTAAACAATCAATGGATAATGATTTAAATACCTCAAAAGCGCTTGCTGTTATATTTGATACTGCTACAAATGCAAATAAAGCTGTTAATGAAAAAGATATTGAAAATTCAAAAAAATATGCTTCAATACTTTTAACACTTACAAATGCTTTAGGCTTTAACATAGAAAAAGAACAATTATCAGAAGAAGAACTTCAAAAAAAACTTGATACAATTCTATCTGAAATGGAATTTTTGTCTGAAGAAGATAAAAAATTATCAGGTTATAAATTAATGGATAAAATTATTGAATACAGAAATAATGCGAGAAAAGAGAAAAACTGGGCTTTAGCGGATAAAGTCAGAACATTATTTGACAGTATATCAATAGTATTAAAAGATTCTAAAGACTCCACAGTATGGGAAGAAAAATAAGGAACTTTTTTTAATGTTCACTTGTCTTAAATAAAGAGAGTAGTGTGGAGTAATATATACAAAAAAGAACACGGCTGTTTTGCCGTGTCCTTTTTGGAAAAATTATGTAATCTAGTGTGCTCCGCTTCGTTTTTCAAACATTGAAGGCAGTGCAATAAGTAAGAAATACATTAAAGCTCCGAATAATAATAAGTAAAGACCATCCATAACGTAAACCCTTTATTTAAATAACTACACATTTATATAATTCCACAAATGACATTTTCTTAAACATTTTTTATAATGTTGAGTGTCCGATAAAAATTTATACTATAGAATTGAGGAGATATGGACAAAGCAAAACTAAAAAAATTATTTTCGGGATTATGCTGCAGTGTGTGCGGGCATGATTTTGATGAAGATGCAATATTTATAAAAAGAGAAGAAAAAAATTTATTGGTATTGCAAGTCATATGTCCTGAATGCGGAAAAAGTTTCGGACTTGCACTTTTAGGCACGGGTGCATTATCTGTTAAAGATAAAGAAGATGACCCGCTTGAAATACAGCCTTGTCCTATGCCGATAACATATGATGATGTACTTGATGCACACAATTTTATTGATAAACTGGAAAAAGACTGGATGAAATATATCCCCGATAACTTAAAAAATACTTAGTTTATAATTTTATATAAATTTTCAACAATGTTATCTGCGGAATAATTTTCTGTAATAACGACGGAATTATATAACTCTTTTCTAGGTGCCCAGTGTTTTATCATATCTGTTTGATAAAATATTGCACATATAGGGCATCGGACGGCACATGCTAAGTGCATTGTACCTGTATCTATTGAAATTACTCCTTTGCAGAATTTTAATAAGACGTTTTACTATATCAACTGCACTTTCAAGCGGAATATCTTTTTCTTCTTTTTTACTTACAGCACATAATCCGATTACTTCTTCATTTTTATATTTTTCTTTTAATTCATTGGCGAAGCTGTCATTAACTCTTTGCCAGTCATATTTGACAGGTAATATTTGCGGTATTTTTTTGTATATGGAATTAACAAACCATATTAATATCCTGCATATGATATCTGTTAGGTAAATTATTTTCATTCATTTTACAAATCCCAGTTGTCGCTAAGTCTTGCGAATTTAAAATCTTTATAAAAATAACCTAAAATTTGAAAGGCATTATATCCTTGGGAAGCCAAATTGTTTGCACCGTGCTGGCTCATCCCGACACCGTGACCGTTTTTTTTCATATTTGAATCAAACGAAGGAACGGATTGCAAAAAAGAACTGCCCGAATTCCAAATTTTTGTTTGACCGCCGGAACTTGCGTGATAGTATGTAGGTAAAACTTTTTTATTTTGAACAAGAACGATACCTGTTGTATCTTTAACCGCTTTAGTAGTAGTAGCTTTTTCTGCACTTGCTCCGCCATATACTTGGTCAGCGGTAGTATCAACCAAATCAAACCCTTTAGAAGCATGTTTACCTGCATTTCTTGTTGCGACGGCATAACTCCTTGCTGCTATAGCCTGAGCTTTTAAAGCTTCTTCATTCCATTTAGAAGGCATTTCAGACGGTACTACTCCTTTTAAATAGTCTTCTAACGGTACGTTATTTATAAGAGTAAGTCCGGAACCCATATTGTTAATAACAAAATCCCCTCGATACCAAGCTCTTTTGGAACATAAGTAGCCCGGTTTTTTTGTTCTGATAATTATTTGATTTGTTCCCAATCCTACATTTTTTTTATTTATAACAATGGAAAGTTCATTACCCTTGCTTTTAAATTCGTATACTTTCATCGGGGTAATTTCATATAGAACCTTGTCTTTAAATCCGTCATATATTTGAGCTGAAACTGATGATGCAATTTTAATTTCTTTAGCATCAGTTCTTAAACCTATTCTTATTGCTTCCGCTCTTGCACTAAACAGAAATAATAATACAATAACAGGAATAATTTTTTTTATATTCATAGCCCTAAACTCGTTAAATATATAAACATAATACCATATAAAAATTGTAAAGTAAGAAAAATCATATAAATGTATGAAAAAAGTTCAAATAAAATATCATATATCCACCAATAAAACGGGTACTTTTGACTTTCAATATTATATCATTATATAGAGTAAAAAAGGGAAAGTTGTATGATAAACGGCAGTGTACATTTTACGGAACCGGGAATAGTTCAAAATATAAGAGCCATGAGAATGCAGATGATGCTCATGGGGATTACAAATGATAATATAACAGGGTTTGATAAAGTCGGATATCAAAGAAAAATTCCCGTAGTATCTTCTTTTGCGGAATATATCGGAGAAGATGCCATTTCAACGACAACAGATGATACTGTGGGCAGATTATTTTTAACTGAAAATCCTTTAGATGTTGCATTGGCAGAAAAAGGATATTTTCAGGTAGAGTCAAAGGATGGTATTAAACTTACCCGTGACGGCAGATTTATGATGGATAAAACAGGTGCAATACTTACAATGGACGGAGAAAAGGTGCTTACAAATATGGGAACTCCTTTAGTTCTTCCGTTTGTCCCAGATAAATTGGATGATATATCTATTGATTTAAACGGAGTTGTAAGAGTTTTAAATAATAAAACAAGAAAGTTTGAAACGGCAGGTACATTATCTGTTGTTACTCAAGATGGTGTTGCAGTTTTAGCACCTAATGTAAGGCAAAAGTATAATGAATACTCAAATGTTTCTCTGCAGACGGAATTTATGCAAGCAATGTTATATCCGAGAACATTTGAAGCAAACAGACAGTTATATCAAATACAAAATTCAAATTTACAAAGAACAATTTCATCTCTCGGAAGTTAGAAAGGTAATCAATGACAACGATACAAGGTATAATTAACAAAGGTATAATAAATGCGGAACAACAATTTGATGCATTAAGTTATGTATCAACAAATGTTGCAAACTATAATACCAATGGTTATAAATCAGTCAGATTTGAACAAATTCTTGATGAAAACGGTTATTTGCATGGTGTAGAAAGAACGGATTTTTCTCAAGGTGCAATTCAAACGACTTCAAGAGATTTTGATGTTGCAATAGACGGATTAGGTTATATCCCTGTAACCTCTCCAACGGGTGATGTTTCATATACTCGTGACGGTTCTTTAAAATTGGATAAAGACGGATATCTTATTACAAATGACGGATATCTGGTTGGTGACGGAATACAGCTTCCCGTCAATTATGAAAATTTCGAAGTTAAATCAGACGGACGAGTAGAAGTATTTTCAACGGACGGTACCAAAAGAGAATATTTAGGCACAATTCCGCTTGTTAATTTTAGAAATCCCGAAGGCTTAAAAAGGGGCGACGGAAACAAGTATTACTTAACGGCTGAATCAGGCGAGCCTGTTTTAATAAAAAATCATAATAACTTCAAACAAAGAAATCTTGAAATTACAAACGTAGATATGATAAGTGAAGTTACTCTTGTAAGCAGAATAAATGCTTCAATGCAGGCAAGTTTTAAAATAATGCAGACAGTAAATGAAATGTATTCAAAATCGTTACAATTAAATCAATAGTAGGAAGTGAATAAATGATCAATCCTGAAAATTCAATATCTTCAACATTACATGCGTTAGATTTGATAGCTGAAAGACATAAAGCCCTTTCAACAAATCTTGCCAATATGCATACTCCTAATTATAGGAGAAAAGACATATCATTTTCTCAGTATTTGGGCGGGGTATCAAGCCCATTGGAAACAAAACTGGCTGCAAAAATGGGACCTTCGCCGGTAAGTGTTGATGAAATGTCAGGTAAAAAGGTAGATGCTGCGGAAGAGTTATCTGAAATACAGAAAAACTCAATATTATATACAATAGCAACAAGAAGAATGACTTCTATAATAACTGAAATGAGAACGGTAATAAATATGGGTAACGGCTAATGGGAATATTTAGTGCAATGCAGGTAGGCTGTGACGGCCTGAAAGTACATAGTGCAAGATTAGATTTAAACTCAAAGAATATTGCAAATATTGATACACCTAATTATGTCAGGAAAATACCTTTAGTTGTATCAACAGACAGATCATCATTTTTAAGTGTAATGAATCAAATGAGAGAGTCCGTATTCGGTGCAGGAACAATGCCTTATGCTTCAGGCAGTGTAGCGCTGTCAGGAGTAGTAGAAGATCCGACATTGGGAGAAAAAATCTATAAGCCGGGGCATCCTGATGCGGATGAAAACGGCTATATAAGAACATCTAATGTTGATCCGTTGGTTGAAATAACGGATGCTATAATGGCGCAAAGAGCATACGAAGCAAGTTTGGCTATTATAACAATGACAAAATCTATGGCGGATAGGGCTGCTTCAATAGGTACATAATATAAAAGGTAGTGTGTAATGTTTACAGGGATAATACAAAATTTATTAAATTCATCAGGTCAAGCCCAAGCAATTCAAAGGGCCAGACAAATCAATAATTATGTTCAAACACGGACAGTTCAGCCCCAAGAAATTGATAACGGGCTTGAGTTAAATACTTTTGAAGATGTAATGAAATCTTCATTAAATGTTCATACAAGATTTAATGTTAAAAATCCTGATAATAAGGTAAAATTCGGAGAACTAATTCAAAAAAATGTTAATGCGGTAAATTTAAGTGAACTGAATTTAAATCCGTATATTGATGAAGATACGGATGAAATTTCTCTTTCTTCTTTTCCTATAAGTGCTGATAAATCTCAAATTAAAGATATGATATCAAAAATTGCTCAAAAACACGGTATAGATGAAAAACTTGTTAATGCCGTAATAAAGCAGGAATCAGGATATAACCCGAACGCAAAGTCATCTGCAGGTGCATTGGGATTAATGCAGTTAATGCCTGCAACAGCAAAGGCTTTAGGTGTTAATGATCCTTATAATCCCGTTCAAAATGTAGATGGCGGTGTAAGATATCTAAAAAGTATGATGCAAAAATATAACGGAAATTTAGTACTGGCACTTGCCGCTTATAATGCAGGTCCCGGGAATGTTGATAAATATGACGGAGTTCCGCCTTTTAGGGAAACTCAAAATTACGTAAAAAATATACTTGCAAATTATTTATAGAAAGGTGAATAAATGATGGAAAACAGAATAGTTCCTAATATAAATATATTTTCAAACATAAACTCATCAATGCCGATAGATGAGTTTTCTCAAAAAGGGTTTGGAGTAAATTCGCTTAATGACGGCTCCGGAAGTGATTTTAAGACGGTTTTGTCAGGGCTTGTAAACAAAATTAATGCTGAATCTGATAAACCGGATCAACTTTTAAACAGGCAAATGATGGGTGATAGTGAAGTTGATATCCATGATGTAACAACTGCTATTGCTAAAGCTGATTTAGGCATAACACTTGCAACTCAAATTACATCTAAGGTAGTTAATGCATATACGGCGGTAATGAACATTTCTATATAAGTGTTAAGAAGTTACCTGTTATAAAAAAAAATAGTATAATATCAATTAATAGTAGTATAAGATTAGGGATTTATGGATAAATTAAAAGAATTATTAAAAAATAAAACGATTTTATACTCCGTAATCGGCGGTGGTGTTTTATTGCTTTTTATAACAGTTTTGGGAATTACAATATCAGTTTCAAACAGTAAGGGAACCCAAGCAAAACAAGCGGTTGAAAAAATGCAAAAAGAGCAATTTGATATAGTAACAACCGATAACCAAGGGAAAGCTATTGAAATACAAACTCTGCTTGCAAGAAACGGAATACATGCAAAAAGAAGTGTAGACGGCTCTAAAGTTACCGTTTTTTTGGAAGCCGGAAAATACACAAATACGGATAGAGATGCAGCTCTCTTGGCTGTTGTAAAAAGCGGGTTAATTGATCAAAATGTAGGGCTTGAAATTTTTGATAAAAATGATTTTACTTCAACAAGAGAAGATAAAAGGATAAAGCTTGCCCGTGCGGTAAACGGAGAACTTTCAAGATTAATAAGACAAATGCCTAATATAGATAATGCTTCGGTACTTATAACAATCCCTGAAAATTCAATGTTTAAGGCGGATAAAAAACCGATAAACGCAACGGTAATGCTTACAGTAGCAAGCGGAGTACGGCTTGATACTTCTGTTATAAAAGCAATAAAAAGTCTTTTAATAGGCAGTGTTGCCGATTTAACGGCTGAAAATATATCAATCACGGATTCTAACGGGAATGTATACAGCAGTCTTGTAAAATCATTGGATGATCAAATATCAAGGCTTCAGGAAAATGATGCGTATATGCAAAATAAAGTTGCAGCTCAGCTTGATATGCTCTTAGGTAAAGGAAACTACGTCGTAACGGTAAGCACATTTTTAAATCAGGTGCCTATAGAAGAAACAAGTATAAAATATGATCCTGCCGATAAAACAGCTATAACGGAACAGGTATTTAAGGAAGGACTTGGAGATAATTCAGAGGATACAAGTAAAGGCTCTGATGCTGTCAGTGTATATTTACCTAACGGACTTCAAAATTCCTCATCATCTTCAACACAAAATAAAAGTTACCAAAGAACGGCAACAGAAACCAGTTATGGTGTTGGAAAAACTCATACATCAAAATATTATAAAACAGGTATAATAGAAAAAATATCAATAGCAGTTACAATGAATGCTGATGCGATGCCGCCGAATATGACAGAAGATGAGTTAAAGGCGCAGGTAGCATCTGCGGCATCGCCAAAGGTATCACCTGATGATGTTTCAATAGCATATGCCGAAACTATTGATCCGTATTTGGCATCGGATAGACCTGTTAATCTTCCGACCCCCGATGCATCCGGGAATCCCTGGTGGCTGGCGCTTATTTTATTGATATTAGGACTAATAACAGGTTTCGTTTTCGTTCATAAGAAATTAAAAGATTCTGCCAATGAACAATTAGAGGAATTAAATAATTTAAAAATAAAAACCGAACAGCAGGAAAAACAATTAGTTGATGTTAATTTAAAGGCTGCAGAATTGATTGAAAAGCAATCTATTCTTACTCAGGAATTATTGGAACAGCAAAAACAGCTTCAAATTGAAAAAAAAGCTGAAGAGGATATATCGTTATCTGATGTTTTAGAGGAGGTATCATCAGATATTGAGCAGTCTGATAGTGAAAAAACATTGAAGGAGCTTAAAAGCTGGATAGAAAAATCGTAACGGAGTAAGGTTAATATGCCTATAGAAGGGTTTGATTATAAAACATTTGCAATTGATTTAGCAAATCAAGCAATGGAAATATTACAACAAAAGAATTCTAATGCCGCACCTGAAGGCTTAACTGATGTTGATAAAAAAACAATAATAGATACAGTCCGAAAATTTTGTTTTATGTCAGGTGAGGCATTATATAATGATACACAGTTAAAATTTAATGCCGAGCAAGCTTGTTTGGTGACACAGTTTATAGGTGAATGGACTTTTCATAAGTCTATTGATTTGATAAAAAGCAATGTTCCCGAAAAAAATCGAGATCCGATACTTCAAGCTATAGCCGGAAATATATTTAATACTGCGAAACTTGCGATAATAAAAAATATGCCTCAAGAGGCTTTAATTAGTCTTGTAGAAGAAAAAGTAAAAAAAATCTATAAAGATGAATTGCAAAAACTTGCAAAACAAGGTGTTCTGACGCAAGATGCTTATGATAAAGCCGTTAATACTTCTAATTTAAATGACATGGTACAAAAAAATCAGGATGAAGCGAAAATAAATAATATTCAAAATAATACGGAATCTCAGGTTGAAGATAAAAAGGTTTTAAAACTGGTATCACTTGCTATTTTATTAAAAAGGCTTCCTGCTGAAAAAGTCGAGCAAATATTGTCCGTAATGGATAAAAAGGACATTGTACATGTTCAAAACTATATGAAAATGAGTAATCTCGAAGATAAAATTGACCATGAAGTGATAATAAAGTCATTGGAGGAAATAAAAAAGCTAATTCCGGCTCCGGAAATAATAAATGTGGGAAGATTGCTTCAGAAGCACTATAAGTTTATAAAAACAGTCCCGCCGGAAGTATTAAGTCAAACTGCCAGTGATGAGCGAGAAGCTGTCAGAGATTTTATTTTGGATAATACATTTCCCGCGGAAGAAATGTTTTCCCCATATGTAATACAGTCACTTGTTACCGCTATAGAAGAAAAAATTAATGATTATTAAGAAAAAATATACAGATATAAAAAAATTAAATGAAATAATTGAGGTTGAAGATAATTCTGAAACTGACTTAAACCTTGAAAAAGATGTTGAATCTGTTGAAGAAGAAAACACTGTTCAAGAAGAGGAAGCTGAAAAGAATGATAATAATGATTTAGATTTAACCCTTGATAATATAAAATTTGAACAAAGAGGAGAACGCAGGGAAGGAACAAGAAGAAGAGGGTACAGAAGAAGTCAGGACAGAAATCTTATATCTCGGGCGCAGGAGGAAGCCGTTGCAATAAGAGAAGCAGCAAAACAAGACGGCTTTAAAGAAGGCATTAATAAGGCGGAATCTGCTATTGCAGAATTGAAGAACAATCTTTCTGAATTTTATACATATAAAGAAGAGGTCTTTAATAAAGTATCAGAATGTATTTTAGATATTGCCGTTGAAATAGCAAAAAAAATAATTAAAAAAGAAACACAAACTGATTCTGCAGCGACTCTTGCAATAATAAAGGAAGCACTTGAAGAGGTAAATAAAACGGAAAACAAAATTACAATAAAAGTAATGCCAAAAGATGTTGAAATAGTCAGGGATAAAATACCCGAAATGATTTCTTCTGATTATTATGAAGCCCAAGTAATTGTTGTTCCCGATAATACAATAAAAGAAGGCGGTGTAATTATAGAAACATCAAACGGAATAGTAGATGCAACAATAGGAACCCAGCTTGAGATAATAAAGAAAGCATTAATTACGGAGGAGGGAAACTAAACTAAATGGCACAGCCGCAAGGGTTAAAACCTTCCATATTCAGTGAAATAGGATTGGCAATATTTGTAATATTGTTGGTTGTACTGTTGATATGTGAACTTCCGCCTGTTGTTGTAAACTTTGCCATAAGTTTTAACATAACTCTTGGTATATTGTTATTGATGATTTCATTGTATATACAAAGACCGTTAGAATTGGCTGCATTTCCTTCTATTATATTAATAGGAACAATGTTCCGTCTTGTATTATCTATTGCATCAACAAGGCTGATATTAGCAAAAGGCGATGCGGGTGAAGTTATTGATGCATTCGGAAACTTCGTTACGGGCGGAAACCTGATTGTAGGATTTGTAATATTTATTATTATAACTGTTGTTCAGTTTATGGTTATTACAAAAGGTTCTGAACGTATTGCAGAAGTTGCGGCAAGGTTTGCCTTAGATGCTATGCCGGGTAAACAAATGACTATTGATGCCGATTTTAATGCGGGTTTAATTTCTCCTGATGAAGCCGTAAAGAGAAGAGAAGATTTGCAGAGAGAATCAAATCTGTATGGTTCAATGGATGGTGCGATGAAGTTTGTAAAAGGTGATACGATGGCGGGTATCATCATTGTAATAATTAATATTGTAGGCGGTTTATGTATCGGTATATTGATGCAGGGGATGCCTGCAGGGGAAGCCGTTCAAAAATATACGGTATTAACAGTCGGTGACGGACTTGCTTCTCAGCTTCCTTCCTTATTAATGGCAGTTGCTGCCGGTATCGTTATGACAAGGTCTACTGCAGCAGGCGGCTCTTTAGGCGGTGATTTGGCGGGACAAATTTTAAGTAAACCTTCAAGCTTAATATTTACAGTTGTATTCCTTATCTTAATTGCCTTAACAAGCTTTGTCACAGGGCTTCCTTGGTATACATTTACTCTTTATGCCGCGGTAATACTTGTTGCATTCCTTATTGTTTCCGTAAATAAAGATGTACAGGCTCAGCTTGGACAATTAGATGCGGTTAAGAAAAGTATGAGCGATTTAACAAACCCTAACAGAATGTATGAAAGACTTGGGGTTGATGTATTAAATCTACAAGTCGGTACGGGATTATTGGAAATCGCCGACCCCGAACAAGACGGTTTATTGCTTCCTAAAATCGCTGCTTTGCGTCAAAGAGTTACGGATGAACTCGGTTATATTATTCCTAATATCAGAATAATGGATTCATCTGCCATTGGAGCAAATGAATATATGATTTCAGTGCGCGGAAATACCGTTGCAACAGGTACCGTTTATCCGAAAAAGAGTATGGTTATTGCCGACCAATGGGATGCAACGGGCATGGAAGTTCCAAAAGATGCCATAATCGGTATTGACCCGACATTCCAAACACAGGCTTATTGGATGGATACGGAATTTTTGAAAAAACAAAAAGCGGTTGTTGCTGTTGATTCTGTTGATGTTATTATAACTCACCTTCAAGATTGCGTAAGGAAATATGTAGATGAAATTATGACAAAGACAGACGTCTTAAAACTTATGGAACTTGTTAAGAGCCAAGACCCGACACTTGTTAACGATTTGGTTCCGACAATTATTTCCACAAGCGATTTAAGAAAGATTTTTGTAAACTTAATTAGAGAAAAAGTTTCAATAAAAGATATTATATATATATTTGAGCGATTATGCGATTATGCAAGATTTTCAAAAGAGCCTGATATATTGTCTGAAAGATTAAGGGCTGCACTCGGCAGACAAATATGTCTTGCTAATTGCAATCAGGATAAAGTAATGTATGCGCTTACATTATCTCCCGAATGGGAAAAAACACTTGACGACAGCTGCCAAAGAACGGAGCTTGGCACAATGTTTTTGTTAAATCCTATGCAGGTTCAGGAATTAATTGAATCATCCGCATCAACATTAATAAGAGCGCATCAGAGTATAAATGTACAACCTGTTATTTTATGTTCTCCAAGAATCAGATTGCCGTTATATCAGCTTCTTGAAAGACATATTCCTACAATAGTTGTTATTTCGTATTCTGAATTAATAACGGATATTAGAGTAGAAGCCGTTGATACAATAGGTGAAGCGGCAAATTATAATTTTGAGTAAGGTTATGCTTGAACAATCAACTGAAAAATCAATAGAATATGTAAAAAAACAAGCCTTTGAAATAATTAATTCAACAAAATTATATTCATATAAGGGCAGTGTATCAAAGCTTTTAGGTCTAACGGTAGAAGTAAAATTGCCGGGGCTGAAAATAGGTGATTTATGCTTTATTGAAAACTATCAAGGCGAAAAAAAACCTGCCGAAGTTGTTGCATTTAAAGGTGAAAATGCACAGTTACTTTTATTATATGATGGTGCGGGTATAGGGCAGGGCAGTTTAGTTACAACAACAGGACAGGCAATAAGTATTCCCGTGGGTGATTTTTTACTTGGCAGATTAATAAGTCCTTTAGGTGAACCTATAGACGGTAAACCCATGGATACAAGGGGCGCAGAGTGGACAAACATTGATAATCCTCCGCCCGATGCATTTGATAGACCTATTATTACGCAAATGTTTTCAACAGGTGTAAGAGCAATCGATTCAATGCTAACATTAGGGGCGGGGCAGAGAATGGGATTATTTGCAGGCTCAGGGGTTGGTAAAAGTACTATGCTCGGGATGATTGCCAGAAACTCTGATGCTGATGTCAATGTAGTAGCATTAATTGGAGAACGAGGCAGAGAAGTTAAAGAGTTTATTGAAAATTCGCTTGGAGAAGAAGGTATGCGAAAATCAGTCATAGTATGTTCAACGGGTGATCAGCCTCCTTTAATCAGACAAAAGTGCCTTCTGTCTGCCACTGCAGTTTGCGAATATTTTAGGGATAAAGGTAAAAAAGTTTTCTTAATGACTGATACCGTCACGAGGTGTGCTATGGCAGGCAGAGAGGTCGGGCTGTCGATTGGTGAACCTCCTACAATTAAAGGTTATCCGCCTTCAATATTCTCTTGGCTTCAAAGAGTTCTGGAACGAAGCGGAAACAGCCCAAGAGGCTCTATTACAGCTTTATATACCGTTCTTATGGAAGGTGATGATATTAATGACCCTGTTGTTGATACCGTAAGAGGTATTGTTGACGGACATATTTTCTTATCCAGAAAAATTGCCGAGATGAATCATTACCCTGCGATTGATGTTTTAGGCAGTATTAGCCGTTTATTTACCGAAATTGTTACGGAAGAACACAAGCAGGCTGCTTATAAAATGCGCCAGTTAATGGCTTTATACCGTGAAAATAAAGATTTAATTGATGTCGGGATGTATAATGCAGGGTCAAATCATAAGCTTGATATAGCTATTGAACTTATGCCTCAAATTAATGCATTTCTTCAACAGCGGACATCTGATAGTGTTACTATGGAAAATACAATTTCAACTTTAATTTCCATGATGAAGGATGTTGATATATAAATTAAAAATTTAATTCTTTTGAAATCATAGGCACTATCAAGTCCCAAGCCTTGCTGCTCGGATGTGATTTATCTTGAAGCCAGTACTCTTCATGTTCGGTAAGTTGAGGGAGCTTATCGTTAATATACAAAATAATAATATCATCGGATATTTTACTTATATCTTTTAATAATTCATTGTATCTGTTTTTCTCATCCAAAGGACATTCAAAATATAAAATAACAAATTTTGCACCGGGAAAATTTTCTTTTATTTTTTTGTAAGATTCATCAAAAAGTTTTACGGTTAAATCTTTAACCTTTTTTGGATCGGAAGAATTTTTGTTTGTTATATATTCTTCGATAACAATGGATGTAAAAAATGAATGTAAAAATGGAAATTTAATTTTGTCTTCAATTAACTTGTTATCTTGAATTTTATACCTTAAGGAGTGGTTACTTGTGAGTACAAAATTTCTGTATCGAAATAATCGCGGGAAATGATCGGGAATTAAGGTAAATATTATGTATTGCGGATTTTTCGGCAATTCTTTTATAACGTCATCGTCATTAAGTTGATAGTATAAAAACGGAATGCCGGTACCCGAAACTCCTCTATTATATACACTTCTGTTTGTATATTGTGCAAGTTTGTGAGAGAATGTTTCATTTTCTTTAAGCCCGAAACCTTCGGTGTATGAACATCCGAATAGTATAATAGGCTTTAAATCGGGATTTTTATATTCAACGGGGCGAAATCCGCTTAATAAATTTTTTTTATTCGGTAAAGTAACTTTAGAATACTTTAAAAAAGGAATATTTATTTTACTTTCGCTGTTTACTATATTATTAAAAATTATAATATCTTCTTTGTATTTACAGAAAAGCATTACATAAGAACTTAATTCGGCAATAATAAATATTATAAATATAATTAAAAGATTAATTAAAAGAAATTTTTTCATTTATTCCGCCATTTCTTCTAATGCGGCTATTTTCATTTTTAATACATCGGGTTTTTTGCCTGTCCATATTTCAAATGCTTTTGCACCTTGATAAATAAGCATATCAAGTCCTTGAATTGTATTAATTTTATGTTTTTTGGCAAGCTTTATTAATTCGGTTTTAAGCGGATTATATACTATATCATAAATGTATCCGCTTTTATTCATTGTTAAAACAACGTCTTCTTCAATGGGAGATAGCCCCATAGCTTTGCCTCTCATCCCAATTGGAGTTGTATTTATAAGCATTGAATATTTAGATAAATCTTTAAGGCTTTCTATTTGATAACAGTTAATTTCAACGGAGGGAAAATTTTTCCTTAAACCTTCTGTCATTGACGAGGCATTTATTATATTCCTTACGAAAAAGTCAATTCTTTTAACCTTTAATATGGAAAGTCCTACTCCTATTGCCCTTGCGGCTCCGCCGTTACCTAAAACCGCCGTTGTTGTGCCTGCCAATTTTGCCCTAAACTCCGTTGGTATTGCTTCTACAAATCCGTATACATCGGTATTGTAGCCTATTAGTGTCCCATCGGGCATGATTTTTATTGTATTTGCGCTTTTTGCTATATTTGCAACATTATCAACTTCTGAGAGGAATAATGTTACAGGGACTTTTAAAGGGATTGTTACGTTAAATCCTTGGAAGTTATTTGATTTTAAATATTTTATTCTAGGAACTAAATCCTCTGGCGGTGTTTCAAGTATTTCATAAGTGCCTTCTTCTCCTATGGATTTAAAAGCAGCTTCATGGATTACTTTTGACATTGAATGTGACAGAGGGTATCCGATTAAACCGAATTTATACATAATTTATTCTTCCATCTCTTTAGAAAATGAACATTTTTTGTTTGAGCAAACAAGTTTCTTTTCTTTTTTAGTAATTTTTTTTACAAGTATATTACCGCAATCGGGGCATCTTTCATCAACGGGTTCATTCCAGGATACGAAATCGCAATTAGGGTATTCACTGCAGCCGAAGAATACTTTGCCGTATTTTGATTTTTTAAATATAATTTCCCCTTTTCCGCATTTAGGGCATTTTACACCTGTTGATTTAATTATTCGTTTTCTGTGTTTGCATTCGGGGTTTGTGCATTCTAAGTATTGACCGTATGGCCCTGTTTTTTGAACCATAGGCGAATTACATTTTTCGCATTTTTCATCCGTTTTCTGATTTTGAGGCAGTACTTGCCCATCCTTGCTTAAGGGAAGCATTGTTTTGCATTCGGGGTATTTTGAACATCCCAAAAATTGCGATCCGTACCTGCTTGTTCTTACAACCATTTTACTACCGCAAGCGGGGCATATTGTATCGGATTCAATCGTAACTTTCTGCATATTTGTTTTAGCTTCCGTAACGGTATGAATAAACGGAATATAAAATTCTTGGATTACCTCATTCCATTTGAGCTTATCTTCGGCAATATCGTCTAATTTTGTTTCCATTCTTGCGGTAAACTCATAATTCATTATGTCTTTAAAGTATTCGTTTAATTGTTTGCATAAAGTCATACCTAAAGTGGTCGGAGCAAGTGCTTTTTCAATTTTTTCAACGTAATTTTTCTGCTGAATTTTGGATATAATAGGTGCATATGTTGAAGGTCTGCCAATGCCGTGTTCTTCGAGTGCTTTTACAAGCGATGCTTCCGTGTATCTTGGCGGAGGACTTGTAAAATGCTGTTTTGGCATTATTTCTTTTAATTTTAAATTATCGCCTTCTTTTAAATCAGGGATTTTAGATGATATTTCTTCTTCATCATCTTCATTATAAATTTTTAAATATCCGTCAAAGGTTATTTTGCTTACCCCTGCTTTAAATATGCAATCGCCTGCTTCTATATCTACTGTTGTATTTTTTACAGATGCATTTTCCATTTGCGAGGCAACAAATTTACTCCATATAAGTTTATAAAGATTATATTGTTCGCTTGAAAGGTATTGTTTAATGCTTTCGGGAGTTCTTTCTATATACGAAGGTCTGATTGCTTCATGGGCATCTTGTACGTTTTTTGATTTTTTTACATAATTATTTGGAGTTTTAGGGTAATATTTTTCTCCGTAATTTTCAATAATAAAATCTTTTGCAGCGGACTGTGCATCATCAGAGATCCTTACTGAGTCGGTTCTCATATAGGTTATTAACCCTACAGGTCCATCTGAGCCTATATCAATTCCTTCATACAACTTTTGGGCTATCTGCATTGTTTTTGATACCCCGTAGCCGAGCTTATTGCTTGCTTCTCTCTGCAAAGTTGATGTTATAAATGGAGCCGTAGGTTTTCTTGTTGTGTTTCTGTTTGTTATTTTGGAAACATTAAAAGTTCTGTCTTTTTCTTTTAAGTATTCAGCTATTTTTAATGCTTCTTTTTCATTTTTTATATCTGCTTTTGAATTTTTATATTTTGCAAGTTCAGCAGTAAATTTTGTTTTATCCTTTAATAAATCTGCTGAAATTGTCCAGTATTCAACGGGAGTGAATGCGTTTATTTCATCTTCTCTTTCGCATATCATTTTTAGCGCAACGCTTTGAACTCTGCCTGCACTTAAATGATAATTGCGCATTTTTTCCCATAAAACGGGGCTTATTTTATAGCCTACAAGCCTATCCAGTATTTGTCTTGTCTGCTGTGCTTTTACCCGTTTCATATCAATTTGTCTCGGGTTTTCTACCGCATAAGTTACAGCTTTCGGAGTTATTTCGTTAAACTCTATACGATAAACTTTATCATCCGGTACATCAATGACCTGCCTTACATGCCAGGCTATTGCTTCTCCTTCACGGTCAGGATCGGATGCAAGATATACTCTGTCAGACTTTTGTGCTAAATCGTTTAATTTTTTTACTACGGCTTTTTTTTCGGGAATAATTTCAAAAGTCGGTGTAAAGTTATTTTGAACATCAAAACCCAGTACTTTTGGCGGGAAATCCCTTATATGACCGTAACTCGCCTCTATTTCATATGAACTGCCAAGTATTTTTTTTATTGTTTTTGACTTCGCAGGCGACTCAACTATTACCAAAATATTTTCTTTTTTCTTTGCCATGTCTTTCTTTTATACCATTGAGATGTATTTTCCGCCCTCTGTGGAGGAAATTGTTCCGTTTAATTCTAACTTTGTTAATATTACCATTAAATCATTTATATTCAAGTTAGTTTTTAAAATCAGTTCATCCATTGTCAGCATATCTTTTTTTATGCATTCTATTACAAGTTGTTCATCGGATGTAAAAATTTGATTTTGTTCTGTATTTACACTTTCTTGTGTTTGATTTGTAATTCGCCAGTTTAGAGCATCTAAGATATCTTCGGTATTTGTTATAACTGATGCTCCTGTTTTAATAAGTTTATATATCCCTTCCGTATTAGGGTTTGAAATTAACCCCGGCATGCACATTAATTCTTTGCCTTGTTCAAGAGCAAGTTTTGCCGTTATCATTGCACCTGATTTTAATGCGGCTTCTGCTACCAAAACTCCTTTAGAAAGTCCCGAAACTATTCTGTTCCTTAAAGGGAAATGCCAGCTTATTGCATCCTCACTGCACCAATATTCGGTGATAACAGCACCATTTCCTTCTTTTATTTGATTAAATAATTTTATATTTGATTTCGGGTAAATTTTATCAAACCCTCCGCCTAATACGGCAATAGTTTTAATGTTATTTTCAATAGCTGCTTTATGTGCGGCAGTATCAATACCTTCTGCCATGCCTGATACTATACAAATATCCGTATCATGAAACCCTGATAAAATTTTTCTTAATACTGTTTTGGAGTTTTCGCTTGCTTTTCTTGAACCTACAACGGCAAGAGTTCTTTCTAAGTTGCATGATTTTAAGTCGCCTAATACATATAATCCGATAGGCGGATTGAAGATGTGTTTTAATTGGTAAGGATAATCGCTATCTTCAGGACATATAAATTGAATACCTCGGTTTTCTATGTATTCAATACACTCATCAGGATTTACTTTTTTTCTTTCTTCAAGAAAATTTTCAACAGAGGTTTTTCTTAGTCCTTCTATTTTTTGTAAGTCATATTCTTTAGCATGCCAAGCGAGTTCCGCTGATTTAAAATTATGTATAAGTGTATTAACAAACGCAGTACCTGTATTTGTCAGTCTTGAAAATGCACACCAATATTTTTTGTTATTCATAGCTAATAAATAACATATAAAAGTTATATAGTCCAGTTATTAAATAAAATTAAGCTTCGCAAGTGCCGTTTTTTAAAAGATTTTCATATTGTGTTTTATAATACGCAGCTATACGGCATGCTAAATCATATTTTTGTTCTGTTATTGTTTTATCTTCAGCTTGAAAAAAATCAGGACTGTTTTGGATGGCTTCATTTAAATTAATTTTTTTTGACCTTTTCCCAAATTCAACTTGTTTTATCGGCTGACAGTTATGAACAGGATTAATCGCTTGAATTTTCATGAAAAGCCCCTTTACACATAATATTCCATGCCAAAATCGTACCATAGATTAAGTGTATTTTCAACTACTCTTTTAGATAATGTTTTATTTTATTTACATAAAATGTCCGCTAACGGAGTTTCTATCATTCCGTTTAATGCTTTATCAATTTCTTTTAATTTTATTGATACCGCATTTATTTCATCAGTCCATTTGAAGTATTTGTTAACATATTCTTCGCCCTTGTTAAAATTTTGTGATAATTGGACTTGAATAATTTCAGTAAGCATTTTATTTGCGGTTTGAACCATTTTATCAATATTTATGTCAATAATACCGTCTTTATTTACCGACAATGCCCCTTCTTTTATAAAGAAATAAGCCTGCATAACAGTTCTTACACGATGTGCTTGAGATAATTCAGGTTTTGCTTTTAGAAAACAGTTTGCTCCGAAAGTAACCAGTATTTGTTTTTTCTCTTCTTGTGTGTATACTCCTGCATCTGTAAGGCAATCTAGCAAAGCTAAAGACCCCATATCCGCTTTATTTTCTTCAATTATATTTTTGTATTTTCCAAGAGCCTCTGTTCCTGATTTTGGACCTAATGAGTGAACATTTTCATGCCCGATTGTAAACCAATGATCGGCTTCAGGATTGTAATATTTGTGAAGTTCGGGGTTTAATGTTGCATTAAGTCTTTTTTTCCTTCTTTCTATTGCTTCGGGTGAGTTGCTTGTTCTTATTTGCCTGTGATATACATTTCTTCTTCCGCCGCCGATTGTAAGCGAAAGCTTATCATTATTCGGAAGATTTTGGGCGATTGTTATTCCGCCTCTATAAGAGCCTTCATCTCCTCTTAATGAAACAATATCAACATCCACCATTGTTTGAAGATTATCTTCTTCTGAGGATATATTTTGTTCATATTGTTCTTTTAAGGGCATATTTTCTGCCATTAAAGGAAGGTAATGTTTTACTTTTAATAAATCTTCCGTACCTTTTTTATTTACAATTCCGACTCTTATTCCGATTGAATCTTTTGAAATTGCCGTTATATTATTCTTTTCAAGAAGCTGTTTTAATTCTTCATCTTCTATAACACTTCCCGTAAATAAATCGGCATATTGTTCTCTGGAAATTGTAAATTCTAAGGGAGTATCCTGAAGAGATGCCCATTTTTTATCGGCTTTTGCATCAAGCATTGGGTCATTTTCTCTTAATGCTTTTGCTTGTAATATTAAATATTCATTAAAATCTTTGTTTGTGGATGTTTTTGATGCGAGTTCAAGTTCATTTGCTATTTTATTAAATTCTTCTTTAAATTCTTCCGTATAGTCATATGCTTTAAGTTTACTGCCGTTTCTTTTTACTATTGTTCTTTGGTTTAATATTTTTTCGACTTCATCTTTTTCCCCGTTTTTAAGCATTTCTTTTAATATTTTATGGAGTTCTTCTTTTGTTAAATCATTCGGGTAAAAAGCTTTTCCGTCTGTTTCTTTTGCATCTTTTAACAAGATAACGGGGTTAGATTCAGAGTCTATTCCTATTATTCCTAATTGAGCGGTAAATAAAATTTTTGTTAATTCCGCCTGTTTATTACCTTTTAATGTTTCTTGATTTAAAAAATCAAGAAAAGACAGATTTAATTCGTTATCCTGCTTCATATAAATTATATTTGCATAATTTGCAGCTTTACAAAGGTGCTTAAGCGCTTCTTTATCGCCTTCCGCAAGAGTTTTATACTCCTCTGCATCTTCTTTTAACAATGGTTTTCTTATTAAATAATCTTTATGTGTTCTTTTCTCAAGTTCTTCAACAGATAAATTAAATTCAAATTTCATAATTTTTCTCCTGCTTTTTTATAATTGTATCATATTATTGCAAAAGTACGGTATCGGGCATTTCATAATATACGCAGGAAGGACATATTCTTTGAGCATAATATTTTCCGTCTTCATTATAAAATCTTGATTTATAGTTTGAAATTATTTTGGATTGTTTAGATGTTTTTATGCAGAATACGTATGCTTTTACACTTTTATCCCGTATTTTAGGTAATATAAAATTAGAATCTTTGTACTCAATGGTAACAGGCTGTTTTTCTCTCGTTGCACTATTAATTAATTCTGTACTTGTCCAATATTGTTCTTGAGTATGATTTAGTCCGTATTTTCGTAAAATAGCGGTTAATTCGGGAATGTTCGGTATTCTTCCACCGTTAGCCATGCAGTATGCAGCTTTTTCATATCCCGATTTGATAACGGGTGTTTCTTGAATTACTTCAAAGGACGGCGAACAAAAACTTTGTTTCCATAATTCCGTTTGATTTTGTTTTGTCAGATTTGAATAATCCGTAAACGGGAAGTAACATAAATTTATTTTCTTTATATCAGAATTACCGTTTATTTTTTTATATATGGTTGACTCTGTTGCTTCATAGTACGAATTTGCTCTTGATTCTTTATTATAATTATATCCTTCTTCTAATAATTTATTAAATATGTCTTCACTGACATGTTGTACACTAAAGTTAACATGTCTTATTTCGGGCGGCATTTTTTGAATTACTTGCTGTGTTTTATCAAATTTATTATCCATTACTGTTTTTATTTGATTTATATCGGGCGGGAATTTAAATTCTTTTGAATTTTTTTGTTTTATTGCATTTTCTTGTTTTATCGGGATTATTCGATAAAAATACTTCTTATCTTTTGATTTCAGTTCTGTAGATGCATTAGCAACACAATATAAGACGGGAGTTATATTTTGGGGCTTTATTTTAATATCATATGACATATTATTAAAATGGAGTATAAGGTTATATTTACCCGCATAATTACTTGTCCAATAATACTGTTCGCCAAGAGTATTAAATTTATTAAATATTATGTTATAAATTTCATAATGATTCGGCACCCTTGCATTTATTGATTTACAAAAATTTTCGGCTTCTTCATATGTTTTATATTTATATCCGAAAGATGTGTAATAAAGAGGAACCTTAACTTTGTCATGTGATAATATTTTTATTCTTTCATCTGTTAAATCTTTATATTTCAAATATTTATCAGAATATGTTATAACCAGTTTTGAAACTTTGAATTTATCCTTTTTATTTATGTTTAGATTATCTACAGCATCAGAAATAAATTTAAACATATAAAATAATAAGAAAATTAAAAATAAACAAAATAAAAGAATATTAATTATTTTATTGCTTTTTTTCTTTTCCAAAGACGGTATTACAAATGCAGGAGTTACTATAAATATGTAAATAAGAAATATTAAAGAAGGAAGAAGCATTGTAATTGTACTTGCAAAAAAGGTTAATACTGCTGCAGAACTTAAAGCCTCTTTATTAACGGAATTAATAATAATTATATTTGTAATTAAAGTAAGAAATATAAATATGAAAAATACTGAAATTAATAAGGGATAGTTAATATAAAATAATTCTTTTTTAATTTTTTGCCTATAATTATTTAATAATTGGGAAAGATTAATTTTGTACAGAAAAAATAAGCAAAAATTTATAATAATCGAAAATACCGTAAATTGATCTTTTTTCCCGATAAAAATAAAAAGACCTGTTAAATTTATTAATATTAATAATAAAGTAAATTTTAAATTGTTTTTTAATAAAATATTATTTTTCATAATGAATAATTTTTCCTAAACACTTTATTATTGTATAATTAAAATGAGAAAATATGGAAGGTGTAAAATTGGAAATTATACAAAAATCTACATTAACGGAATTAGCAAAAGAGGTTTTTCAAATAGAATCAGATTCAATATTGAAGTTAAAAGAAAGATTAAATGAAAATCTGGAAAAAGCTGTTTTTACTATAATTAATACAAAAGGACGAGTAATCGTTACAGGGATGGGAAAATCGGGTTTGATAGGCAGAAAAATTGCAGCCACACTGTCATCAACAGGAACACCTGCATATTTTTTACATCCTGCAGAAAGTACACACGGGGATTCGGGTATTATAACAAGAGAAGATGTAGTGATAGCCATATCAAATAGCGGCGAAACAATGGAATTATTGAATTTACTCCCGTTAATAAAACGATTTGAAGTTCCGTTAATTGTGCTTGCAGGCAATAAAAATTCAACATTGGGAAAATGTGCCGATATATATTTTGATATATCTGTAGAAAAAGAAGCATGTCCTTTGGGTAAAGCCCCTACGGCAAGTACCACGGCAACACTTGCAATGGGAGATGCAATAGCAATATGCCTGCTTAAGCAAAGAGGATTTTCCACCGAAGATTTTCTTTTATATCATCCTTCAGGTGCATTAGGTAAAGGTGTATTGTATATGGTTCAAGACTTAATGCTTAAAGACAAAGCACTACTGCCAATTGCTCACGAGAACGATACTTTTATTGAAACGGTAGATTTGATTTCCAAAAAGAAACTCGGATGTGCATTAATCGTTAATAATGAAAATAAATTAACAGGACTTATAACAGATGGTGATATAAGAAGGATTTTATTAAGATATCCCGATGTTTCAATATTGAAAAATAATCAGGTTATGACTAAAAATCCTAAAACAATATCAGGCACTGATATGGCATCAAAAGCACTTGCATTTATGGAAAAATACTCTATAACATCGCTTGCAGTATGTGATGAAGATAACTCGCCTATCGGTTTAATACATATTCATGACTTATTGAAAGCAGGAGTTGCATAATGACAAATGATGAATTGCAAAAAAAAGCTTCCGAAATAAAATTAGCTGCCTTTGATATTGATGGAGTTATGACTGATGGAAGTCTGACATTTGACGAAAACGGAGTTGAATATAAAACATTTAATGCAAAAGACGGTCAAGGTATTGTTATGATTACTAAAGCAGGTATAATAACAGCCATAATTACTGCCCGTGATAACGGAACAGTTAAACATAGGTTTGAAGTCCTCGGAATGACAAGATTATTCATGGGGCAAAAAAATAAAATACTTGCTATGGAACAATTATTAAAGGATTACAATCTTGATTTTTCTCAAGTTGCATATATGGGTGATGATTTGCCTGATTTATGTGTGTTAAATAAAGTGGGGCTGGCATGCTGCCCTAATGATGCCGTAGATGAAGTAAAACAAGTCTGCCATTTCGTTTCATCAAAAAACGGCGGAAGAGGAGCGGTAAGAGAACTTTGTGACTTGATTTATAAAGCTCAAAATTAAATCAGATAATTTTATCGCAGTTTGTATAAAAAATCTTATTTTTAAAAATATAATTAAGAAATAACTTAATATAGCGGGAGTTAAACGTGGTTAAAAATAATCAAAATGATGTAACAAAAATCGGTTATGGTTTAAAAACTATTTTAAAAAATAATGAAGAAGTTACAAATAAAACATATGAACTTAATAAGTTAAAAATTACATTTCCTCAATACTTTGATAAGGATGGTAAATTTGATTTTGATAAATTTAAAAATGCGTTTGACAATAAAGAGTTTTCTGATGAAGTTTTTTCAAACAAAGAAAGTTACTCAATAAACTTTGTAGGTAAGAAATTTGCGCAAATTCAATGCGGACAAGAAACAACTACTGTAATAACACCTGATTTGGGGCATAATAATAATCCTGAAAATATAAATAGTGAAAATATATATATAAAAGGTGATAATCTTGATGCGATAAAACACTTGTTAAAATCATATAAAGGTCTAATAAAGTGTATATACATAGACCCGCCATATAATACGGGTTCCGATAATTTTGCGTATAGCGATAATTTTAAATATGATAAAAATTCATTTATAAAAATGGGATTATCTGAAGAAGAAGCTCAACGGGTAGAGAGGTTATACGGAAAATCCACACATAGTGCTTGGCTTACATATATGTTGCCAAGATTAACTTTAGCCAGAGATTTATTGACTGAAGATGGGGTTATATTTATATCTATTGATGATAATGAATATATGAATTTAAAAGAAATTTGTTGTAACGAAATCTTCGGGGAAGAAAATGTTGATACCATGATTTGGAGAAAAAGCGGAAGCGGTCGGGATGGTAAAATGAAAAATACAACCACTTTTAGAAAAGATCATGAGTATATAGTTGTATGTTTTAATAATGAATTATCACTAAATAAATCATATGAAAAACCAAATTGGGAAAATGATTACGGAAATCCTGATAATGACCCGAGAGGTCCTTGGTTATCAGGCAGTATTTCCAGAGCTGATTATGCCTCAAACGAAAATTCAGAAAATTATTATGAAGTAACAAGCCCAAGCGGGAAAAAAATAACAAGGCAATTTGAAATATCTAAAGAAGAGTTTTTGGCTTTAGATAAGGACGGAAGAATATCTTGGGGAAAAGATGGGAATGCCGTTCCCAGAATAAAAACATTCATAAATGAGAAAAGAGAAATAACAACATCATCATATATAGTAGAACGGGATGATTATATATCCGCCACTTGTATTGATGAAAAAAATTCCAATACAACAAAAGGTTCTAAAGAACTTGAAGAATTGCTTCATATTAATGGCATAGGAGCGGAGATGCGTCCAAAACCTGCAGATTTAATAGAAAAACTAATTCAAATCGGCTCAAATTCAGAAGATATTATATTGGATTTCTTTTCAGGCTCGGCAACAACTGCTCAGGCTGTTATGCAATTAAACGCAGAAAAAAAGGAAAAGAGAAAATATATTCTTGTTCAACTCCAGGAGGAAACAAAAGAAAATTCGGTAGCGAAAAAAGCAGGTTTTAATAATATTTGTGAAATCGGTATTAAACGAATAAAGTGTTCTGCGCAAAAGATAAAAAACGAAACAAATGCAGATATTGATTACGGATTTAAAATTTATGAATTAAATACACCAAGTAATGATTTATTAGATAAAGTAGAATCATTTGATGAGTCATTAAATCAATTATATTCGTCTGATTTTAGAGATTGGTATAAATTTAATAATATTGCAGGTGAAGAAACGATTTTACAAACTTGGAAAGTTCAAGACGGATATGGTTTTACTGCACAACATGAAGAACTTAACTTAGACGGTAATATTGCATATAAAGTTGATAAAACTTTGTATCTTATTAATCCGACTGCTAATGATTTTGTAAAAGTCCTAACAGAAAAATTAGAAAATGAGTTAAATAAGATTAATAAAATTGTTGTATTCGGATATTCTTATACTTTTGTACAAATGCAATCACTTAAAATTAATATTAAAAATTACAACGATGCAATAAAGAATGTTAAAACAGAAATAATAACAGAGGTACGTTATTAATGAAAATTGAATTAACAGCGCTTCCTCATCAAAAGAAAGCAATAGAATCCGTTATTGAAATATTTAAGGATGCCCGAATAATAAGAAATGAACAGCAACCTCATTCTAATCCTGTAATAGACAAGACAAGTATTGTTTCCCGAATAATACCAAATATTAAAAAAATACAACAAGATAATTCCATTCAACCAGATATGAGAAATATATCGGTACCTGATGAGAACTCCTCACTTGTAATAGATATAAAAATGGAGACAGGAACAGGTAAAACTTGTGTATATACAGAGCTTATGCTCGCATTAAATAAAAATTACGGATTTAATAAATTTTTGATTATTGTACCGACAATACCAATAAGAGAAGGAACTAAAAATTTTATTTTATCGGAATCCACAAAAACATACTTAAGAAAGGATTATGAAAATCAGGAAATTATTTTAAATGTTTTTGAAGAACAAAAAAAATCTAAAAATAAGCATTTCCCAAGGGCAATAAAAGAATATTTTAACGGAAATATTCAGTTAAATAAAAAAGTGCATGCGCTATTAATCGGACAAGGGATGTTAAAAGATAGCTGTTCAATGGGCTATGATTACGAACAATCGTTATTTGATGAGTATACTAAGCCATTTGAGGCCATTTGTCATACAAAACCAATTCTTATAATTGATGAACCGCACCGGTTTAAAAAAGATAATAAAACATACAAATATATATTAGAAAAATTAAAACCACAAATAATTTTCAGATTTGGTGCCACATTTCCCGAAATCAAAACAAACGATGGAATTATAAAAGATTACGAGAATTTAATTTATGATGTTAATGCCGCAAAAGCATTTAATGACAATTTAATAAAAGGGGTTGCACCTGAATATGTAGGAAATATTAAAGAAAATCCGATAAAAGTTGTTGAAATATCACTTAAAAACGGAAATCAATATGTTAAATTTGATAAAGGAAACATTCCTTATATAAAAGATGATGATTTGGGTACTTTAGATAATAAATTATCAGGCATAACAATAAATAAAATAGATAAAGATGAAATGTATTCTAATACCCCGGTAGTTGAATTTTCAAACGGATTAAAACTTGCAAAGGGTGAGAAATTCTTTCCTGAAATATTTGGAGAAAAATACCAAATAACAATGATAAAAACCGCATTAAAAAGACATTTTGAAGCAGAGTTGGAAAATGTAAAAAGGGAAGATAAAATAAAAACTTTATGTTTATTTTTTATTGACAGTATTGATGCGTACAGAAATAACAATGCTCCTGATAAAAAAGGATGGTTACGTATAAAATTTGAAGAAATTTTAAACGAATATCTTAAACAACAAATTAATATAGTAGAAAAAGATATACAGAACGGGTATGATTTACAGGATTATAAAAAGTATCTGGAGGCTTCATTAAACAATATATCAGAAACAAACGGAGGATATTTTTGTAAAGATAATAATGAAAAAGATGAAGATATAAAGAGAGAAATTGATGATATATTGATAAATAAAGAAAAATTATTATCTTTTACAAATATAGACGGCTCTTATAATTTAAGAAGATTTTTATTTTCAAAATGGACATTAAGAGAAGGATGGGATAATCCTAATGTATTTACTATTGCAAAATTACGTTCAAGCGGAAGTGAAATCAGTAAACTTCAAGAAGTCGGCAGAGGTTTAAGACTGCCTGTTGATGTTGACGGGAACAGAAAAAAAGAGCAATTTTATTTAAATTATATAGTAGATGCTTCCGAAAAAGATTTTGCTAAAATGCTTATCAATCAAATTAATAGTGAAGTTATTGCACAAATAAATATAAAGAATTTTATAAAAGAATATTCGGAACAAACAGGTGAAAAATTTCTTACTGTTGCAGCAAAACTTTCAGAAAGCGATTTTATAGATGATGATTATATTTTAAATATGGATAAATTTGAAGAATTATCTGAAATTTATCCTGAAATCTCTGAAAAAATAATAACAATGCCTCAATTCAATAAAGGTTTAAAGAAAGGGAAAATTATTGAAAGAAGCAGTTTAAAAGATAAGGAAAAAGTTAAAATAAGACCCGAAAAATTCAATGAATTAAAAGATTTATGGGAAATTATAAACAGAAAATATTTTATTAAATTTGAGGATATTCCCGAAAATATTATTTTAAAATCTATTGAAGAATCAATTAATGAGTCTAAAAATGCTATTACGGAAATTATTACAACAAGAGTTATGACAGTTAATAATAAGGAGTCAGTAGATTTAAAAGAAGTATCCGGACAGTCTTATAAATATGAAAAGCCTTTAAAATATAATGAAGTATTAAAAAAAGTTTCACAAAAAACGAACCTTCCTATTTTAACTCTACATAAAGGATTTATTAAATTTCATCAGAATAATTCGGCTATTGATATAAATTCAATGCTTAATGAAAATTTCGTTCAAAAATTAATCCAATCGTGTAATGATCGGATGCAAGAATCAATTTCAAAATATTCATATGAAAAACTTGATGTCAGCAAAAAGGAAACTTCTTTAACATATAGTAACGGTAAAGTAAAAGAATATGTTACAAAGTCTGATATAGGTGTTAAACTTCTCGAAAATTATGATACTCCGAATAACTATCTTTATGAATCTTTATTATATGATAGTGATTTAGAGAAGAAAAACTTACAATTAAGTTCTCAAAGTGAAGTAATAGTATTTGGAAAAATACCGAGAAGGAGTATTCAAATTCCTACTTATTTCGGCGAAAATTATAGTCCTGATTTTATGTATGTTATAAAAAATGATAATTCCGTTAAAAAATTATTTTGTATAGTTGAAACAAAAAATGTTAATTCCGACAGTGATAAAAGACAAAAAGAAAATGAAAAGATTAAATGTGCTAAAAAGTTTTACGCAAAATTGCAGGAAGATTTAAAGGATCAAAATATTAAATTATACTATAAAGAACAGAAGGTCTATGACTCTGTAACACAAATAATCCATGAGTTGCTAAACAACAGTTAAACTGCTTGTAACCTTATATATCTCTGCTATATTGATTATTTAATTGGTATAAAATCTTTGCACCGATTAGTGTTAAGTCAGGGTTAATATAATCAAATTTTCTGTTTAAATATTGGCTTATAATTGAAGAATATCCGCCTGTTGCAATAATAGTAGCTTTTTGTCCCAATTCCTTTTCACATTTTGAGATTAGTCCGTCTATCATTGCAGCATGACCTATTACAATACCCGAAAGCATTGCATCTATTGTATTTTTTCCTATAACATTTGAAGGCGCCTCAATATTTAATTTTGGCAATTTTGAAGTTTTGCTGCTTAAAGCTTCAGCTTGTATTTTCATTCCCGCCGTTATTATTCCGCCAATAAATTCATTGTTAGAATTTACTATATCGAAAGATGTAGCGGTACCGAAATCTACAACAATAGCAGGCACCGAGTATAAATTAGCGGCGGCACATCCATTTGCAATTCTGTCAGCACCTATTTGAGCTGGATTATCTGTTTTAAATTTTATATTTGTTTTTATCTTATGGGAAATAATAAAAGGATTTATATTTAAATATTTTTTTAATGCCGTTTCTATTTTTTCGGTTAATTGAACAACAACACTTGATATTACGGCAGATTTAACTTCTTTATCCAGATGAGTTTCTCGAAGAAGATTTTTTATAAATATTCCGTATTCATCTTCTGTTCTGGATAAATTTGTAGACAGCCTCCAGACATGAACAATATCAGAATTGTTAAAAATGCCTATTGTTATATTAGTATTTCCGATATCAGTTACTAAAAGCATAAAAACCCTCCTTTTTTATTCTACCAAAAACATATTTTGTGTTAAAATAATTGCAAGGTAAAAAGGTTTTCACGGATGTTGGATTTTCTTATTCAAAGTTTGCAGATAAAATCAATGAGTTTATATGAGGCAGGTATGCTGATTTGTTTTGGCGCCAGCTGGCCATTTGCGGTTTTAAAAACATATAGAACCAAAGCGGTTAAAGGAAAAAGCAGACTTTTTTTAACTCTTATTATAATAGGTTACATCTTCGGAATAATTAATAAAATACTTAATTCTGTGGATTTCGTTTTGTGGCTTTATGTTATAAACTTATTATTGGTAAGTATAGATTTTATATTATGTTTAGTTTATTCAAATTCTAAAGAAGGCAGAAGAGTATGACATTATTAAATAAAAAAATGATTTTTAACATTGCACTATCTTCATTAATGCTGTTAATATCTCAATCACAGGTAATAGCCGTAACTCCTATTAATACTGATGCGGATAAAATTGATGTTTCGGTCAATAAAGAAGATTTTAAAAATCAAGAAGCAAGTATTATTGAAAAATTCAGTTTAAAAAATAAATTTAAACGTTCACCCGAGGCCCAAGTTAAAAGTTTTATGAAAAAATTTAATAAATATTCAGAAATGAATAAAATTGATAAATTAGAAGAATTATATTCGGATTCTTATGTTAATAATGACGGTTTTGATAAAAAAAGTATATTTGAATTAATGAAAGAAGCTTCCGAGTTATATAAAAATGTAAAATATAATACCCAAATAAAAGAAATTAAAATTAACGGTTCTAATGCAAAAGTAAGTATTTATGAAACAGCAAAGGGCGAAACATTAAAGGAAATAGAAAAATTTAACGGGAATGGTATTTTAGAGTCTGAAATGTATTATACTAATTACTTGCGGAAAGAAGACGGTGAGTGGAAATTGCTTGCAACCGACGTAAGAAAAGAAACGGTATCAATAAAATACGGTGATGCAAAATCAATAAATGTTGAAATGAACTCACCTGAATATGTTCCGGCAGGAAGCGAGTATGAAGTTTCAGTTAAATTAAATTCATGTGCAACGAAAATTCCCGTAAAAGATGAAGAAAATTTAGAACTTGAATCTGTTTCTCCGGATGGTGTATTTATTGTCGGGTCAATTACAAACGATCAAATTAAATATCCTCAAGATTCGGGGAAAGATGTATTAAGAGCTGTTAAATCGGACGAATTGGCAAGAATATTAAAAACGAATAAAGACGGATATAATGAATATGCAACAGCATCTTTAGGTATTACCAGGGTGCTTCTGGAACCGCCTTCTGTTTCAATTAAAATGTCAGGTATGGTAATTATAATGAACAGAATAAACGTATTTCCAATAAAAGCTACATATACACAAGAAAAGGAGAAAAAGAATGCAGTCAAGAAAATATAAAAAACAAATCTTATTTGATTTTGGTGCTGTTATAGAATATTTTGTGTTGTCTGTATTATTTTCATTGGCAATTTTTGCAGTTAATAAGGTTGTATTAAATGCATTGGTTGCTAACTCTTTGAAAAAAATGGGTAATGAGGTTATTACTTTATATGAGGTTCATAATACAGGTGCAGCCTTTAATTTATTTTCTGATAGTCCTCAATTATTAATAAATACTTCTTTTGTAGTCATTGCAATAATTATATTTATAATATTTACAAAATCTGCAAAACTTAAACATAATGCAATATCTTCAATGGCGCTGTTATCGTCGGGAATTTTTATGAACACCCTTGAGAGAATACAAAATGGTTATGTTACGGATTATATAAGCTGTAATTTATTACCTTATCTGCCTGTATTTAATACTGCTGATATTTTAATTGTATGCGGTGCTTTGGGTATAATTCTTTCATTATTTACAAGGAACTAGGCAGTAAAACTAATGATTAAAAAATATATTTTTAATGTCCATTCTTTAAGTAGACCTTTAAGGCTGGACATTTTTTTATCTGAGCAGGAAATATTTTCATCCAGGTCTATGGTGCAAAATATAATTAAGAAAAATAAGGTTTCTGTTAACGGAAAAAATGCAAAGGCTTCCTTATTGGTTTCTAATGATGATGAAATCAGTGTTGAACTTAATGAAGACTTTAATTTGATTATACAACCCGAAAATATAAAGCTTGATATTATTTATGAAGATGATGATATTCTTGTTGTAAATAAACCTAAAAATATGTTAACTCACCCTACTTCAAAAGAAATAACGGGAACACTCGTAAATGCTCTTTTGTATAAATACGGGTATGAAGGGTTATCTGATATAAACGGAATAATGCGCCCCGGGATTGTTCATCGGCTTGATAGAAATACTTCGGGGCTTTTGATGATTGCAAAAAATAATAAAGCTCATGAATTTTTAACGGAGCAAATAAAAAATAAGACAGCTAAAAGAAACTATCTTGCCGTTATCGGGGGTAATTTAGATAAAAATGAAGGAACTATTGATGCACCTATATTAAGAAATCCAAATAAACCGGAAAAAATGACAGTAATAGAAAGCGGAAAACCTTCGGTTACTCATTATAGAGTTATTGAGAATTTTAAAGGATATTCCTATGTTGAACTTGAACTTGATACGGGAAGAACTCACCAAATAAGAGTACACATGGCTTATATCGGACATCCTATAGTTAATGATACACTGTATGGCGGGCAGAAATTAAAAGTTAAAACTCAAGAGCAGGTGCTTCAGGCTTATAAACTTAAATTTGCGACTTTAAAAAATGATGATATAATTGAACTTGAAATAAAACCCGATAGTGATATTGAAAAAGTTTTAAAATATTTAAGGAGTAATTTTAAATGAAAAGTAAAATAATTTTAATAGTTATAGAACTCATTGTATTTTGTTGTGTTTTATATTTTTTGACAGTAAATTTTCTTACAAAAACAACGGCAGGATTTAATGTGTCATTAGACGGAAACGGATATGTTGTATTAAGTACGTTTTGCGTTCTTATTTTAGGATATATTTTAGGACTGTTTTCGGGCAGTTTGTATTCATTAGTTTTAGGTGCAAGATACAAAGACCAGTTAGAATTTTATGCAAGAAAAAACGAAAAACTCGCTCAGCAGAATGAAATAGATTCAGATGACAGAGAAGCTTTGCAAAGAAAAATCGCATCACTTGAAATTGCACTTGATAATGCCCTGAAAAACAAATAATTATAATTTCAACAGTATTGAAATGATGTTATAAATTTTTTTCAATTTTGTTTTTGTGCAATGCTTAAGAAGAAGTGTAATATTTTTAATAATTTCTTCATTGTCATTATTTTCGTTAATCATAAGCAGTTCAACGGGTGTAATTTTAAATGCTTTACAGATATTATCAACTGTTTTTGCATTAGGCTGATAGCGGTTTCTTTCTATATTTGATAACCCCTGCAAGCTTAAACCTGTTTTTTCTGCAAATTCTTCTTGTGTTAAGTTATGAGTTTGCCGTAATTTTTTTATGTTTGAGTTTATAAGTTTTTGATAGTCCATTTTAATAATTTATAATATATAGTCATTTAGTTTAATAAACTAAATAGATAATAATATGGCTAAATAATTATAAGAAATGTAACAAAACACTTGAAAATTATCAATTTGAAAAAGTCATATTTGTTAATTAAATTATAGAAAAGAAAAGGAGAAAAATTATGACAATTCAAAACGTAAATCAAAACTCTTTAACAGGCAGAATAGGAAAATTTGTAAAACCGGAATTAATAATTAATGAAGAAGGTCCGAAACCTTCTGTGGAGGAAATAGAAAAACACTCTATGGATGCTTTAAAAGCAGCAGCTGAACTTGGCAAAACTTTGGTTCGCAAGACGCAATTAAATACAGAACCTCAAGATTTTTCAAAAACACAAGCTAATGTTGGTATTAAAGTAAATAAAAAAGTAAACATTTGTGATGAAAAAGTTAAATCAAATGATAATGCATTTCGCAGTATTGAAGATTTTAAAAATGCGGGTGGCTCTTTTGATAAATATGGAACAGCTTTAATTAATGGAAAACCTTTTGACGGTGTTATTAGATTGAAATATGATGAAAAATACCCGGAAGATGATTTTAGTTCAAGGTATAATTCAAGACAATATGCCATATTTGATGATAGCGGACATCTAAATCAAGTATTAACAGTTGATAATAAATGTGGCAAAGTTACACTTGATACTATGCGATTAAATTGGCCCGGCTCCAGTGTTGCAAATTATGAAATAATAACTGAACAATTTGATGTAACTGACTGTCCGTTTGAACACCATAATGTTTTGTTAGAAAAGTATGGAATCGGTTAATAATATCTGTAATAGTATTTATAAAAAAAGAGTTATTTATAACTCTTTTTTTTTGTTAATTTAAGTTTATATAAAGCGAATTATAGTGTTGACAATGAATTATGCTTGTAGTATCAATAAATATATGATAGAAAGCGAGTGGTTTATTTGTGCTGAATGAGCCACGGGCTGAAGCCAAATGACGGCGAGGAGGCGGCAGGAGGCGGAGGCTAAAAGAAATTAAACAAGGAGATAATATGCCAACAATAGCACAGTTAGTACGTAAAGAACGTAAAAGAACAACTGATAAGACTAAATCACCGGCGTTAACAAATTGCCCTCAAAGAAGAGGTGTTTGTACGAGAGTTTATACAACAACTCCTAAAAAACCAAATTCTGCTTTGAGAAAAGTAGCAAGGGTAAGATTAACAAACGGATTTGAAGTTACTTCATATATTCCCGGTATCGGACA